>JAJEBS010000298.1 GCA_022822425.1 Gemmatimonadota bacterium
TACCCGCTGGTCGACGGCAAGGCCGAGCGGGAGGTGAAGCTGCGCATCATGGAGGTGCTCTTCAGCGACATGATCCCCGATCCCCGCGACATCGTGATCATCGCGCTCGCGGATGCCTGCGGGATCTTCAAGTGGCTGCTATCCAAACGCGAACTGAAGAACGTCGAGTCGCGCATCAGCGACGTGCGCCGGATGGAGTTGATCGGGCGGGCTGTCGCCGAGGCCATCTGGGACATCGAACTGATCGTGCGCACGCAGAGCGTGCCGATGCAGGGGTAGCGGAGCGCAACACGCTGCAGAGTGGTCCGGCAACGATAGCGAATCGCGCCCGAAACAGACCTCGCGAGACGCTGCTTTCGCGCTAGAGGGCCGCGGCGAGCTTCCGCGCCACCGCACGGTACGCGCTTGCGATTTCCTCCTCTCCGCGGTGGCGCCCGTCCTGCACCACCCAGGCGCCCCCCACCATCACGTCGCGCACCGGGGTGTCCTCGCCGCTGAAGATCCAGGCGTCGAGCAACTGGTCCTCATCCTTCCCCGCCAGGGCGGGATGGTCGGTGTCGAGGACCACCAGGTCGGCGCGGAATCCCGGCCGGATCGCGCCCAGCCGCCGCCCGCTCGCCTGTGCGCCCCCCGCCCAGGCGCCCTCCAGCAGGGCGCGTCCCGTGGAGTGGGTCTTGCGGCCTCCGGCGACGTTGCGCTCGTGCATCGTGAGCCGCTGCGAGTACTCGAGCATCCGCAGGTCCGCAACCGGGCTGACGCTGACGTGGGAATCGCTCCCCACCCCCCAGTTGCCGCCGGCGACCTGATAGCTCGCGAGCGGGAAGACCCCGTCGCCAAGGTTGGCCTCGGTGGTCGGGCAGAGCCCCGCGACCGCGCCCGACGCGGCCAGGGCGCGGGTCTCCTCCCCGGTCATGTGGGTCGCGTGCACCGCGCACCAGCGTCCGTCGACCGGCGCGTGGTCGAGCAGCCACTCGACCGGAGCCGCCCCGCTCCAGGACAGGCACGCCCGCACCTCGGTCACCTGTTCGGCGACGTGGATGTGGATGGGAGCAGCGGCGTCGGCTGCCTCCAGGGCGGCGAAGGCGTCGGCCAGGTCACCGGGAGGCACTGCCCGCAGCGAGTGCAGCGCCAGGCCGACGCGACGGTTGCCGTTCCCCGCCATCGCGCCCCGCAGCGCGGCGCTGTCGGCGACGATCTCGTCGACCGTCACGACAAACCGGCGCTGCTCCTCGAGCGGCGCGTCCGCCCCGAAGTCCGCGACCCGGTAGAGCGCGGGCAACAGCGTCAGCCCGATCCCCGCGGCCATTGCGGCCTCGTGAAGGCGCAGGGCCATCTCGTGCGGGACGGCGTAGGATCGTCCCGCCGGGTCGTTGCGCAGGTAGTGGAACTCGGCCACCGCCGTGTAGCCGTGCCGCAGCATCTCCGCGTAGAGCTGGGAAGCGACGACCTGCACATCGTCCGGCGAAAGACGCGCCAGAAAGGCGTACATCCGCTCGCGCCAGCTCCCGAACCCGTACTCGGCCGTGCCGCCGGACTCGGTCAGTCCCGCCATCGCCCGCTGAAATGCGTGGGAGTGCACGTTCGGGATGCCCGGGACGACGGCGCCGGCGACGCGTCGTGTCCCTTCCGGGGTTCCGCCGGGCCGTATCTCCCCGAAATCACCGCCGCCGGACACTTCGACGCGCACATCGCGCGCCCAGCCGCCGGGCAGCAGCGCCAGTTCGAAATGGAGGTCGGACATGGGCAGGGACGGTACTCGGGGACGGGAGTGCGGTCAACGAGCGGCGGCGTTCACTTCACACCCGTCGGGACGTCGGGTTCGGTTCGGGAGGCGCCGAGCCGGGCGGCCGCGACGCGCCTACGGGGCGAACATGCGTTGCAGCACCTCGAGGACGTCGATCATCGTGGTGGTAGACAGCCGTCCCAGCCGACGAATCAGCCGAACCTCATCCACGGTCCGGAGTTGGTCGGCCACCACATATCCGTCCTTCTCCCGAAACCGGCAAGGGACCCGGAACGCATAGGAGCGACCACCGGTCGTCATCGGTGCCACCATGAACGTTCCCAGGTATGGGTTCAACTCATCAGGCGAAACGATGACGTACGGACGTGTCTTTCTGATCTCGGAGCCTCGCGTTGGATCGAGCGAGATCAGGTAGACGTCGCCGCGGCGTGGTCCTGCTGTTACCACTCCCACTCCGAATCGTCGAAAGCCGTCGGTACCGGCTGGTCGAGGAGCCCGCCTTCAGGGCTCATTCCCAGCTCGCGGGCCTCATTGGCCCATCCAGCCCTCGGGTTGTCAACGGATTCGACGAGCAGACCCGAATCGACGACACGCAGCCGAAGTCGAGTGCCCAACCCCGCCGCCCGCAGAAGGGCCTTGGGTATTCGGATTCCGCGTGAGTTGCCGATCCTGATGAGTCGTGTTTCCATGCCGGGCACCTGCGTGGGGGCGACACAGTAATCACAATGTAATCACCGCGTGCTACCTCGGACAATCGCCTTGACGCTACCTTGGCGGTCGTGCCGTGCGGCACTCGAACAACGGTCATGGAGTCTGCCAAAATGGCAGACAGGAGGATGATCTGAAACGGGAGCAAGCGGGGCCGGACCTGCTGATCCGCGACGTCCACGTCGCCACCATGGCGGACACGGATGAGGCGTACGGCGTGGTGCGCGATGGCCTGGTGGCGGTCGCGGGTGGCAGAATCACGTGGGTCGGGACTGCGGGCGCGGCTCCTCGCGAGGCGACCGCAGGCGCCTCCCGCACCCTGGACGGAGGAGGTGGGTGGCTTACCCCCGGGCTCATCGACTGCCACACCCATCTCGTGTTCGCGGGCACGCGCGCGGGCGAATTCGAGATGCGCCTGCGAGGCAGAAGCTACGAGGACATCGCCCGCGCTGGCGGCGGCATCCGTTCGACGGTGGCGGCAACCCGGGCAGCGACTGCAGAGGAGCTCTACGATGCATCTGTGTGGAGACTTGAAACTCTTGCAGAACATGGTGTTACCATGGTTGAGATAAAGTCCGGTTACGGGCTGGATGTCGACACTGAGCTGAGGATGCTGCGGGTCGCCCGCACGTTGGGGGAACGCCTCCCGGTACGCGTATCGCGCACCCTCCTGGCCGCGCACGCCCTGCCGGCCGAGTACCAGGACTGCCGCGACGCCTATCTCGACCTGGTGTGCAAGACGATGATCCCGCGCGTCGCCGCCGAACGCCTCGCCCATGCCGTGGACGCGTTCTGCGAGGACATTGCTTTCACTCCGGCGGAGTGCGCGCACGTCTTCGACGCAGCCACCGCCCACGGACTGCCGGTGCGCCTGCACGCCGACCAGCTCTCGTCGCTCGGCGGGGCCGAACTCGCCGCCCGGTATCGCGCCCGCTCCGCCGACCACCTGGAGTACGCGACGGACGCGGGCTGCCGCGCGCTGGCCGCCGCGGGGACCACCGCGGTCCTTCTGCCCGGAGCGTATTACACTCTGGGCGAGTCCCGTCGGCCTCCCGTGGATGCCCTGCGGCGGCACGGTGTGCCCATCGCGGTCGCGACCGACCTGAACCCCGGTTCGTCGCCCGTCACATCCCCTCTTCTCGCGATGAACATGGCCTGCGTCCTCTTCGGCCTGACGCCCGAGGAAGCGCTGGCCGGGATGACGCGTCACGCAGCGCCGGTGCTGGGCCTGCAAGGGGAAGTGGGCGTACTATCGCCGGGCATGCGCGCGGACCTGGCGCTCTGGGACGTGGACCATCCGGCGGAGTTGAGCTACTGGATCGGCGCCAACCCATGCCGGGCCGTGGTGCGCGGCGGGGAAGTGTACGAGCGCGGGCCGATCACCGGAAAGCAATGAGTCCTCAGACGCACGTTGTGACCAGGCCGTGATCACGACGCCGGCCTCTCTCACCCTCTCGGACGAAGAGCGCGCGGTCCTGAGCGGTGCACGCGGTCCCGCGCCGCAGTTGGCGATGCGCATCGTGGTGCGAATGGCCCGGATCCTCGGGGCACGGGAGCTGGTGCCCGTGACCTCCGCCCACATCGACGGCTGCCTCCATCACGGCGACGGGGGCGTCGAGTTCGCGGAACGGCTCGTTTCCCTGGGAGGGAAGGTGGCCGTCCCCACAACATTGAACGTGGGAGCGCTCGACCTGCTCCACCCGCGCCGGGTGCGCTCCGCCGGCCATCGCCGGGAGATGGCGCTCCGCCAGATGAGGGCGTACGAGGCCCTGGGCTGCCGCGCGACCTGGACCTGCGCGCCCTACCAGGCGGGACACCGGCCGCGGCGCGGCCAGGACGTCGCCTGGGGCGAGAGCAACGCCGTGGTGTTCGCCAACTCGGTGCTCGGAGCGCGCACCAACCGCTACGGCGACTTCATGGACATCTGCTGTGCGCTGGCGGGCCGCGCACCCCGCACCGGCCTCCATCTCCGCGAGAACCGGCGGGCCACGGTGGTGGTGGACACCGGTGCGATCAACCCGGTGCTCAAGGAGCGCGACGTGTTCTACCCGGTGCTGGGCACCTGGCTCGGAGCCACGGTCGACGAGCGGGTCGCGGTCGTCAGCGGCCTTCCCGAGACCGTGACCGAGGACCAGCTGAAGGCGATGGGAGCGGCGTCGGCATCGTCCGGCGCGGTCGGGCTCTTCCACGTCGAAGGCGTCACCCCGGAGGCCCCGGATCTCGCGGCGGCGCTCGGCGGCCGGGAGCCCGCGGCCGTTCTCGTCCCCGACGCGCGCGAACTCCGGCGGGTGCGGGACGCGCTCAGCACCACCGGCACGAAGCAGATCGACGCGGTGGCGCTGGGCAGCCCGCACTTCTCCCGGGACGAGTTCCTGCTCCTCGAGGCGCTGCTTCCGCGCGAGCCCTTCAGGATTCCCTTCTACGTCTGCACGGGAAGGGCCGAGGTCCAGCGGCTGGAAGCGAGCGGACGCCTGCCGCGATTCGAGGAAGCCGGGGTCCGGATCGTGGCCGACACCTGCGTCGTGGTCGCGCCAATTCTGCCCGCCCGCGGGAGCGCGCTGATGACCAACTCCGGGAAGTTCGCGCACTACACCCCCGCCACCACCGGCTACGACGTCGTCTACGGCAGTCTGGAGGACTGCGTGCGCTCGGCCGCGACCGGACGCGTCACACGGGATGAAGGCCTGTGGAGCTGACCGGGCGGTCCCGGTTCGCGGGGGAACGAGGCGGGCGACGGCGCACCGAGGCGCGCGCGGGGGGCCTGTGGAGCTGACCGGCATCCCCGTGCACCCCGGGGAGGGTCGTGGTCGGCTGCTCGTGCTCGAACGCCCCCTCAGCTTCTGGGGAGGGGTGGATCCCGAAACCGGGCGCGTGTCCGACCCCCGGCACCCGCAATACGGCGAATCCCTGAGCGGCCGCATCCTGGTCATGGAGCGCGCGATCGGCTCCAGCTCCTCGAGCGCCATCATGCTCGAGCTGCTGCGCAACGATGTCGCACCGGCCGCCATCGCCCTCGGCTCCACCGACGCGATCCTCGTGCTGGGGGTCCTGGTCGCCGAGGAACTGGGCTACCCGAGCATCCCGCTGATCGATGTGGGTGTGGAAGGATTCGAGCGGATGCGCGGTGGCGACGGAGGGTTTGGGCAGGTGCGAGCGGGGGCACAGGAGGCGGCCGTGAAAGTGGGTGTGAGTTCGCGCCCGAACTCCATGACTTAGCTTAGCTAAGCCACAGGTTCCGCAGAGATGTTGACGGTTCCGGTAAGCCTTGCTTCATCCCCGCTATTTCGCGGCCGGCCGGCCCGCCATCTCGCCTACGGCAGCCCGTACCTCTCCAGGTACTGCAGGTCGAACTCGTCCATGCGCACCGCGTAGACGACGCCGTCGCCGAACGCCACCACCCGGCGCTCCATTGGCAGCTCGATGGTTGCCGTGCGCGTCCCGGAACCGTCGAAGAGGTCGTAGACGGGGGCGTCGCCCGCCGCGGCATGCCGACGCACCCAGGCGCGGCCTGTCGGGTCGACGGCAATGCGTCCCTGGAACGCCGGCTTGCTGTCGGGCCACTCGTAGCCGTCCAGGTCGTCGTTGCCCGGGGCCCCGCCGCGGCCGGCGCGCATGTCCATTCTGCCGTTGACCCCGGTGACCTGGATGGTCATGCCGCCGCCGGTCTCGGCCTGGGCGTCGCGCCACTCCTCCATCTCCGCCCTTCCGATATCCACAGGCGCGTACGGATAGGCCGGCCCCCGCGTCACCTCGCCGCCCGGCGTGAACCACTCCACCCAGAACTCCCCCGATCCTGCGACCGAGCGGGCGACCACCACCCGGCCATCCGCCGCCACCCCCCACGAATCGGCCGGCGAGAGCGGAATCGGTGAGATGGACACGTTCTGGTTGTTCGGACCGCCCGAGGTGCGGCGGGTGCGGTCGGTCAGCTTGACGCTCGCCACCGTGTCCACCGCCTCCGTCTCCAGGTCGTAGCGGAGCACCTGCGAGGAGTCCGCGACCGCTCCGCCCGCGGTCATCCCGAAGCCCTGGAAGAAGATCCCGCCGCGGCCGTCCACGCCCTGAGGAATGGCGAGCATGATGGGCGCACCCATCTGGAAGGAGCCCAGCATGTAGGGCCGCGTGTCCCCGAAGCTCAGGTCGGCGCCCATCTCCGTCAGGCGCCCGTTGCCCAGGTCCACCAGGAGCGACCGGTCGCCCGGCAGCGGCCACACCGCGTCCGGCTGGCGGTACTCCTCCGGGCCCTCGCCCACGCGGCCGATCGGGGCGGTGGTTCCGGCCTCCATGTCCACCACCAGCAGCGTTTGCCCCAGCGGATCGGCCACCAGCACGCGCCCGTCCGGCAACTCGCGCACGGTCTGGATGACGGCGAACTCGTGTTCGAGCGCCGCCTGCACCGGACCGAGGCCGGTGCGATCCCCTTCGGCGCCCTCGCCGCCGCAAGCCCCGGCGGAGACCAGCGCCAGGGCAGCACCGACGCCCCGCAGCGTCGGCCGGATCGGATATCGGAAACGGATGCGTTCGGCCTTGTCGTTCATGGTCTCGAAGAACCTCCGTGAGCAGGTGGGAAAAACGCGATCGGGCTCGTCCGCAACAGGGTGCCAAGGGTCGATGCCGGTCCGGATGAGCCGGCGCAGCCCGCAGCCGGCTCGTCCTTGGGACTCGAACCGTGTCCGCGTGGTTGCACGGGCCGGGACCAAGATGCGCGCCGGTCACGGACTCGTCCACCGGGAAGCCTCGGCGTGCGGGGGCGACGGCTGCCCGGATTCCGGCTCCGTGATCCCCGTGAAGGTTGCGGGGTAGACGAAGCCGGCAGGTTGCGGCCAGCTTTGCGGCAACGGGTGTCTCCACGTTCGGGGACTCCGCCCGGGGCCGGTCCCCTCGTCCGCTGGCGCGGGAGGTCGCGGCCTCAACGGCATCCCGTCCCTTTCACGCCGCGGCGAAGAGGCTACGACTCCCCCATGAGGCGCATCGCACGATTTGCGTGGGTCCTGCTTCGTCTGCTGCCGTTCCTGCTCGCGTTCCTGCGCGACCGCCGGCGCTGGATCGTGGTCGGACGCCCGGCGCGCCGGCGGCCGGGGCACCACGAGCGACGCGCCGCCCGTCTGGTCGGGACCATCGCCGCCCTCGGACCTGCCTTCATCAAGCTGGGGCAGATGTTCGCCTCGCGCGCCGACATCCTTCCGGAACCCTATCTCACGGCCGCGGGCACGCTCCGCGACCAGGTGCCGCCCGCTTCCCCGGACGCGATCGTGGGCGTGATCGAGAAAGAGCTCGGCGGCAGGCTCCCGGATCTGTTCGAGAGCTTCGACCGCGAACCCATGGCGGCAGCCAGCCTGGGACAGGTGCACCGGGCCCGCCTCGCCGGACGCGACGTGGCGGTGAAGGTGCTACGTCCGCACGTCGAACAGCGGGTCGCGCTGGACGTCGATACCGCGTTCCGGATCGTCTTCTGGCTGAACGTGCTCTTCCCCAACCATCACATGCGGGCGCTGGCCAACGTGATCCGCGAATTCTCGGTGAAGGTGCGGGAAGAGATGGATCTGCGGGTGGAGGCGGAAAACACCCGGCGCTTCCGGCGCGCCTTCGCCGGGGACCGCGCCGTGAGGGCGCCGCGCGTCTTCGACGAAATGACCACCAGGCACGTGATGGTGATGCAGTACATGGAGGGCATCCGCATCGATCGCCTGGGAGACCGCGTGCGGCGGGGACGCCCTTCTGCGAGGCTGCTGATGGAACGGCTGTCCTCGGTCTACCTGCGCATGATGATGATGGACGGATTCCTGCACGCCGATCCCCATCCGGGGAACCTGCTGGTGGCGGAGGACGGATCGCTCGTGGTGCTCGACTGGGGCGCCGTCATCGAGGTCCCGCGCTGGACCCGCCAGAGCCTGCTCGGCCTGTCGATGGCGGTCGTGCGCGAAGACATCGACGGCGCCATAGGCGCGATGTACCGGCTGGGGATGATCGGCCCGGAGGTGTCGCGCGGGGAGATCCGCGAGGCGGCCGCGGAGATCGTGCGGGTGGTGGAGGGCGCGCGCAAGGAAGGACAGGCCGGACGACGGCGCGTTCAGGACAGCGTGCGCGAGGTGCTGGACACCTTCTACACCTGGCCCCTCATGCTCCCGCGCGAACTCGTCTACCTCTTCCGCACGCTCGTGCTCCTCGAGGGCATCGGAGCCGCCTACGACACCCGCTTCGACTCCTTCGCCGTCTTCCGCAGGGTGGTGGGCGCCCATCGGGGCGAGATCCTGCGCACGGCGGGCCGGGAACCAGTCGCCATTGCGAAGGACATGTGGTCGGAGACCAGCGGGCTGGTGCGGTCCGCGCGCGAACTGCTGGTGCGGGCCGAACGCGAGAACCTGCGGGTGCGGGTACATCCGCGCGACATCCAGGGCATCGAGCGCTCCCTCACCCTGCTGGGCCGACGGCTGCTGTTGTCGATCTTCGCCGCCTCCACCGCGATCATCTCCGCCATCATCTACATCTCGCTCGACAACGTCTGGGTGCTGGCCGCCGGGCTGCTCGCCGCGCTGGTGCTGTTCCTGGTCGTGCTGGTGGTCCCCGCGCATCTGCTGGACAACCCGTTGCGCCACGCGCGCGGGCTGGGATCGCGTCGATGGCGGCCGTAGCGGGCCAGGGGGCGCGGGCCGTGGCGCGATCGCTTGCGGAGCGGTGCGGCGCGGGTGAGCGGGCGGCGCTGGCACGGGCCATTTCGGTGGTGGAGGACCGGCGCCCGGGCTTCCGCGAGCTGCTGGCGGGGTTGGCGGGGAGCGGCCGCCGGGCCCATCGAACGGGGATCACCGGGCCGCCCGGGGCGGGGAAGTCGACCCTGGCGGCCGCGCTGGCGGGACACTGGCGCGGGAGTGGCGAGGAGGTGGCGATCGTCGCGGTGGATCCCACTTCGCCCTGGTCCGGGGGCGCGTTGCTGGGAGACCGTGTGCGCATGGCGCCGCTCCAGCTCGACCGGGGCGTCTTCATCCGCTCGATGGCGACGCGCGGGGCAGGCGGCGGCCTGGCCGAAGCGGTGCACGACGTGGTCGACCTGATGGAGGGGAGCGGGTTCGGCCGCATCCTCCTCGAGACGGTGGGGGTCGGCCAGACCGAGCTGGGGGTCGCGGCCGCGGCCGACACGGTGGTGCTGGCGCTCACGCCGGAATCGGGCGATGAAGTGCAGGCCATGAAGGCCGGGCTCGCCGAAGTGTCCGACGTCTTCGTGGTGAACAAAGCGGACCGCCCGGGTGCGCACGCGCTGGTACGGCAGCTGCGCGATGCCGTCGGACTGGGCCGCCGCCGGAGTGGACGGACTCCCCCCGTGCTCGCCGCCGTCGCCACCACGGGCGAAGGGATCGCCGCGGTCGCGGACGCCATCGAGGAACACCGCCGCAGCCTGGCGGGGTCGCGGGCGCTGGAGGCGCTGCGCATCGCCCGTGCGGAGGCGCGTCTTCGGGCGGAGGTGCGCGCCGCCCTGGAGGCACACCTGGACCGGGTTGCGGGGGACGGCGGCTTTGCGGAGGCGGCCCGGATCGTGGCGGGCGGCCGGGCGACGGTGTACGAAGCGGCAAAGCGTTTGCTCACAGGAGGAGGTATCCTGTCCGGGGACGAAGACGCATGACCACATCACACCGCAGGATCCGCGTCCTGGTGGCGAAGCCGGGACTCGACGGCCACGACCGCGGGGCGCGCGTGATCGTGAGCGCCTTCCGCGACGCAGGCTTCGAGGTCGTCTACACCGGCCTTCACCAGACGCCGGAAGCGATCGTCGAAGCCGCCCTGCAGGAGGATGTCGACGTGGTGGCGCTGTCGATTCTCTCGGGCGCCCACATGACCCTCCTGCCCCGGGTGAAGGCGCTCCTCGACGAGACGGGACTGGGCGACGTGCTGGTCACCGGGGGCGGCATCATCCCCGGGGACGATGCCGACGCGCTCCATTCCGCGGGCATCGGCCGGCTCTTCGGGCCGGGCACGCGCACCGGGGACGCGGTCGCCTACATCCGCGAGTGGTTCGCTTCGTCGGGGCGGGCTTCGACGTGAGCCCACGCGGCGCAGGATCGGCTCGCGCCGGGAGCGCCGGACGTGATTCCGCCGCCGGTCCGGGCATGCCTCGCGTAC
>JAJEBS010000334.1:2500-8996 GCA_022822425.1 Gemmatimonadota bacterium
CGCGGTCCCCGAGCTCGATGACGCCGGCCGTGCGTCGCATGAAGTCCAGATACCGGCGGATCTCGTGGTCGAAGACGGCGATGTTGCCCGAGGTCATGTACGCGACGGTCAGGTGATTGCCGTTCTCGGCCAGCTTGCGCAACAGCCCGCCCATGGAGATCACGTCGTCGTCGGGATGGGGCGAGAAGACGAGCATCCTCTGACCGCGCGGCAACCGGCTCTTCCCGCGGATCTTGGAGATAAGCGCGTTGAATACTTCGCCGTTGAGTGGTTCCGCCGACCCGTGCCGGGACACCAGCGATCCGAGGTGGTGCTCGCGGTAGTCGTCGGTGGACAGGTGGAGGATCGGCTTGCTCGAGCGCCGGCTGAGCCAGACCACCGCCTCCACTTCGCGGTGCGGGGTCCATTCCACGTCGCTCACCAGCCAGGGGGTGCGAATGCGCGTCAGTTCGCCGGCGGCGGGAGGATCGAGGTACACCGTCGCGTGGGGATGCTGCTGCAGGAAGGTGGCGGCGACATCGGCGTGCACCTCCCCCTCGACGGCGCGTCGCACGATTTCGGCCTTGTGTTCTCCCGTCGCCAGCAGGATCACCTCGCGCGCTTCCAGAATGGTCTCCACCCCCATCGTGATCGCGCGGGAGGGCACGTTCTCCTCGCCGAAGAAGTCGTCGGCCGCGTCGGCCCGCGTTACGGCATCGAGATACAGGCACCGCGTGCGCGACTCACGCCGGGAACCCGGCTCGTTGAAGCCGATGTGCCCGCTGCGGCCGATTCCCAGAATCTGAAGGTCGATCCCCCCGGCCGCGCGAATGCGGCGTTCGAAGTCGAGGCAATGGTTCTCCACCTCGTCCTCGGCCAGATCGCCCCGGGGGATGTGACGGTTCCCGGGCGGGATATTGACGAAGTCGAAGAGGTTTTCCCGCATGTAGCGATGGTAGCTGTGCACGCTGCCGGGCCGCATCGGGAAGTACTCGTCGAGGTTGAAGGTCACGACGTTGGAGAAGTCCAGACCCTCTTCCCGGTGGAGGCGGATGAGTTCCCGGTACACGCCGACGGGGGTGGAGCCGGTCGCCAGGCCGAGAACCGCATGACGGCCCTCGCGACTGCGTTCGCGGATGAGCGTCGCGATTCGCCCGGCGACCTCGCCGGCGAGGCTGTCGGGATCCGGCATGATGCGAACGGCAATCCGCTCGCGACGTGCCAAGCCGGCTCCGGGCATGGAATGCGCCTGCCTTGAAGGTGGTCGGCCCGGGTCCGACACCTGCGGAGATCCCTGCCAGGGCCAGAAGCCCTCTCCGCGAGCCTGGCCCGGGACCAGAAGCAAGGTGAGCGACCGGACTTGAACCGGCGACCTCCAGGGCCACAACCTGGCGCTCTAACCACCTGAGCTACGCCCACCACATGAGAGGTCGGCGGGAACACGAGGCTCGCCGTCCTCACGGCTCTGATTCGAAGGTGCCTCCCAAACGAGCGAAGAAAGGTAATCGGGGGCCCGATGCGCGTAAACCACGGCGCGTACCAGCGACCGGACCCTCGTCCACCTCACTCGAGGCGGACGAGAACCCGGAAGCTGAGCGGTCCCCGGCCACCTCTCGGCCGACGGAAGACAACACGAGGCGCGCCCGCCAGGACTCGAACCTGGGACCTACGGATTAGAAGTCCGTTGCTCTATCCAGCTGAGCTACGGGCGCCTTTTTTTTGAGAAGCGGCCGGGCCGCTAGATCTTGACGACGTTCTCCGCCGCGGGGCCCTTCTGCCCCTGGACGATGTCGAATTCGACCCGCTCCCCTTCGGTCAACGAACGATACCCGTCGACCTGGATGGCCGAGTGGTGTACGAAGCAGTCCCGATCACTGCCCTCGGGCGTAATGAACCCGAAGCCCTTCGCATCATTGAACCACTTCACCGTACCGGTGGTACGCATCCCGCACTCCTTGCCCGCGCTCACCCGCGGCCTGTTTGGTGGCCGCCGGGACCCGGCACATCCGGCCCCGCGACGTCCAACTGCTACAAAATCGCCCCAATGTTACGGGCGCCTGCCGCCCGATGTCAACGTCCCCGCGCGCGCGGCCGCAAAGGCACGGCGAGTATCCGCGACCGGCCCGGCGCCGGTCTATGGCGAGGGGACCTGCTGCACCGTGCGGCCAACGCAGCGGTACTCGAATCCCAGTTCCTCCATCGCGCGCGGATCGTAGAGGTTGCGCCCGTCCAGAATGACCGGGTTGCGCAGGGCCGCGCGCACGCGGGCGAAGTCGGGATGCCGATACGGATACCACTCCGTGTGGATAAGGAGGGCGTCTGCTCCCTCCAACGCCTGGTAGTTGTCCGCAACGTACTCGATGCGGTCGCGGAAGACGGTCCGCGCGGTGGTCAGCGCTTCGGGGTCGTGGACCACGACCCGGGCGCCGCGCTCCAGCAGTCCCTCGATGGTGACGATGCTCGGGGCCTCCCGCATGTCGTCGGTGTTGGGCTTGAAGGCGAGTCCCCACACCGCGATGGTGCGGCCACGGAGATCCTCTCCGAATCTGTCGACCAGACGGTCCAGCAGCAGGCGCTTCTGCCGCTGGTTGATCGATTCCGCAGCCTGGAGGATCGAGGGGTCCACGCCCCAGTCGCTCATGGTGCGCGCCAGCGCCCGCATGTCCTTGGGGAGGCAGGAGCCGCCGTAGCCAACCCCCGGATAGAGAAAGCGCCGGCCGATGCGCGAGTCGGAGCCGACCCCGCGCCGCACCGAGCGTACGTCGGCCCCGGTCAGATCGCACAGGTGGGCGATGGAGTTCATGAGGCTGATGCGGACCGCGAGCATGGCGTTGCAGGCGTACTTGGTGATCTCGGCGGAGCGTACGTCCATGACCAGCAGTGCCCGCCCGGTGCGTATGAACGGGGCGTAGAGGTCGCGAAGGATCGCCGTCGCGTACTCCGAATCCGATCCGATCACCACCCGGTCCGGGGCCATGAAGTCGCGGACTGCGGCGCCTTCTTTCAGGAACTCCGGGTTGGCGCATACGTGCACCGGGTGGTCGGTGCGGGCTTCGATCTCGCTGCGGACGAGGCGCGCGGTGCCTACCGGAACCGTGCTCTTGGTGACCACGATCTTCTCACCGTTCATGACCTCGCCGATCAGGCGGGCGGTTGAGATGACCGCGCTCAGGTCGGCCGCGTGATCCTTCCCCGGCGGCGTTCCCACAGCCAGGAAGATCAGATCCGATGCACGCACGGCTTCGCGGATGCTGGTGGTGAAGCGGAGTCGGCCGGCGGCGATGTTCCTCTCGAGCATGGGAGCCAGGCCAGGCTCGACGATGGGAACCTCGCCCTGGTTCAGACCATCGATCTTGGCTTCGTCGATGTCCGCGCCGATGACGTCGTTGCCCGACTCGGCCATGCACGCGGCGACAACCAGTCCGACGTAGCCGGAGCCGATCACGGTGATTCTCATTTCTGGGTTCTCTCGCGGGCCGGATCCTGCCCGGGATGTGGGGGAATGGGTTGGGGGAGATGGCCGGTACCGGCACGGGGGAGGACTCGTGCGTCAGCTACGGTACGATCAAGGGACCGGTTTCGGTATGCATCCACGGCAGCCGTGCGGGGCCACCCGTCGTGACAACGAGATGAGAAGTCATTATCATTATGTTTCAGGCACTCACCGCCCGCCACCCTGCTCCTTCCGCCGAAGCAAACCAATCAGGAACTTTCTCGCAACCGCCCCGCCGACCACTTATCTGGCCTCCGGGTCCCGGCTCGCCGGATACGCTGCAGCCCTGTGTGGCGTGCACTGCGCGCTTACGCCGCTCCTGGTCGCGGCGGCACCGGCGCTTGCGCTCTCCGAAGGCATCGAGCGCGCGGTGTGGGCCGGGACGGTCCTTGTCGGGGCGGCGACGCTCATCATGGGCCCGGCCCGCACGAATGCGCCCGTGGTCCTCACCTTTGTCGGGGGAGCCATGCTCTGGGCAGCGTCCCTCGCGGGTTGGCTCGAACCGCTGCCCGAGACCATGACATCGGTGGCCGGCAGCCTGATCCTCGCCGGCGCCCTCTTGCAGGGTGCGCGGGTCTGTCGGGCGGACACTTGCGCCATCTGCGCCGACGAGGGACACGCGGATCGAGGAGGCTGACGACTGAGAGGTGGCTGTCGGAAGTGGAGCTTCCGGGCGGTGGGCCTCGGTACGAACTGGCCGACCTTGCGTCGCCACGCGACGTGCCGGTGACGGGTCGTTGAACCAGCCGCTCAGGGTCCTTCCGGAACCCGCCGGCTCGAAGCCGCCCTCCTTCCGGACGCTCTCTCGTCTTGCGGTCTTCGTTCTGCCTGTCGCCCTGGCCGCGTGCGGGTCCGGCGTGTCCGACGATCCGGGGACCGTCGCAGGCGAGGTGCTGGAAACGCCCTATGCCGAGGTCTTCAGCGTCGTCGAGCGGGACGGCTATCGCATTGTCGACATCGAGGCGTCCGTCGTCACCTGGGGCGGAACGGCAGGCGGACCGCCGCAACGTGCCCGGCTCGTGCTGGTCCCGAAGGGCGTGGAGCCACCAGCGCTGACGGGAGACCTGGCCGGTGCGTCGCTGATCCGAACGCCCGTTCAGCGGATCGCCGTCAACGAGCAACCCCATGAGGCAATGCTCCGTGCACTCGGGGTCGAGGACCGGATCGTCGCGGTTGGCGGGCACACCAGCTACGACGATGGCGTGCGCCGCATGGCCCGGTCGGGTGAGATCCAGCAGATCGGCTATGGCTGGCACATGCCGCCGACGCTCGATGCGCTGGTGGCGGCGCGGCCGGACGTGCTGATCGCGCGCATGGCCGACCTCACGCACACCCGGCACATGGAGCGCGTCGAGTCGCTCGGCATTCCGGTCGTGCCGACCTTCATCAATGCGGAGCCGCACTACATGGGCCGTGTCGCATGGGTCCTTCTGATGGGCTTGCTGACCGGGAAAGAGGCGGAGGCCGGTGCATTCGTTGAAATGGTCGCGCAGGAGGTCGACCGCTTGAAGTCGCTCGCCCGGGCGCAGCCGCGCCGGTCGCTTCTGTGGGCCTGGTACCGGAGCGCGGGCAATCGCTGGGCCGTCACGCAGCGCAACGCCGATGCGGCGCTCATTCGCGACGCCAACGCGGAACTCGTGCTGGGCGCCGCCGACGATCCCGAACTCGACACCTTTTCCGACCTCTCGACGGAACGGCTCCTCAGGGACGCAACGGGCGCCGATTGCTGGGTCTTCCGCGACCCGATTTCCACAAGGTTCGACGATCGGAACGTGCTTTCGCGCTTCAAGGCGTATCGGGAAGGCTGCTTGTTCTGGGAGCCGGGCAAGCCCCATCCCGCCGCCGATTCGTGGGAGGTGTGGGAGATGGGAACCATCCGGCCGGACTGGCGCCTGGCCGACATCGTGAAAATGGTGCACCCGGAGCTGCGCGACGGCGAGTGGCGCTACCTCGCACTGGAAACCTGGGAGGAGGGCCATGCCGGCGCGGGTAAGCACTAGCGTCGCCGTCCTCCTCGCCGCGCTCGCCGCGCTCTCCCTGCTGACGCTGACCTTTGGACAGATCGCGCTGCCGCTGGCCGACACGGTCGGCGCGTTGACGGGGACGCAGTCAACCGATCTTGCCCGGCAGATCGTTCTCGAGATTCGCCTTCCGCGGGTTGCCGCCGCGATCATCGCCGGCGGTGCGCTCGGCATGGCGGGGGTGTTGATGCAGACCCTCTTCCGCAACCCGGTCGCCGACGCGTGGTCCCTCGGCCTTCTCGCGGGCGGCCAGTTCGGGGTCGCGCTCACCGTAACGGCAGCCGCCTTCGCAGGTCCCGCGGCCGTGTCCTTCCTGACCGTCTTCGAAGGCCCCAGCATCACGCTCGCCGCCGCTGCGGGTGTCGCAATCGCGGCGTTCGTCATGCTTGCGCTCGGCCGCCGCGTCGGAGCCATCACGCTGCTCGTCATCGGCCTCATGCTCGGGTTCACCTCGCAGGGCCTCACGAGCGTCCTCCTGCACTTCGCCGCCCGCGCCGGCGGCCGCGTCTATGGCGGATGGCAGGACGCGAGCTTTGCCGGCGTCGCCCCCGAGGCGCTGCCGTGGCTGGGGCTGCCGATCCTCATCGGTACCTGCGCCGCCGTCGCTACGGCCAAGCCGCTCAGTTCGCTGCTGCTCGGCGAGACCTACGCCCGCAGCCTCGGCGTCAGGGTGACGTCGTTGAGACATGCCGTTCTTGCGGCAACCGTGCTGCTGGTGGCACCCGTCGTGGCCTTCTGCGGCCCGGTGAGCTTCGTCGGCCTCATCGCGCCCCACTTCGCGCGGGCGCTGGCCGGAACGGCGCGGATTCCCCCGCTCCTCCCGCTCGCCGCACTCGGCGGCGCACTGCTTGCCCTCGCCGGAGACGCCATCATCCATGCACCCTGGGAGCAGCACTTCCTGCACCTGAACGCGATCCTCGCCATCGTCGGCGCTCCCGTCGTGATTCTCATCCTGATCTTCTCACCGGCCGTGAGGCAGTGGCGCTGATGCTGGATCTGAAGT
>JAJEBS010000036.1 GCA_022822425.1 Gemmatimonadota bacterium
CCTGGAGGACGGCGCGCTGCGGGTCGGGAACCAGCGCCTGGTCGCCCACTCGGCGAGCGAGTTCCGGGTGGGGGCGAGCGAGCGCCGCCTCGTCTTCGGGGATGCAGCGGACGGGGGGCGGGCCGGCATCGACGAGTACACCGGGGAGTACTACGACAACACCTGGGAGCCGGTCGACGAGTTCGCACCGGCCGCCGGGCAGCTCGATGCATATGCGGGCACCTTCCACAGCGACGACGCCGAGACCACCTTGGTGGTGGCCGTGGAGGACGGGCGCCTGGTGGCGAAGCGGAGGCCCGACGCCGTCTTCGAACTGGAGCCCGTCTACGAGGACGCGTTCGATGCCGGCGGCCTCGGGCGCATCCGCTTCGATCTGGGCGCCGACGGACGCGCGGAAGCCTTCGGTATCCGGCAGGGGCGCGTCTACGACATGCGATTCCAGCGAGTCGCCGACTCTGGAGAATGATGATGGAGCGAAGCAGGATGAGTCAGGAACGAAGGCCCGAGGTCGTGCCCGCCGCCGCCGGTCCCGGCGAGGAGGTGACGGTGTCGATGGACCGGCTGCCCTACCAGGCCGTCTACATCGGCTTCGGCGCGCTGGGCGGCAACCACCAGTTGCTGACCCAGGAGGAAACGAATGCCGACGGGCTGCTCTCGGCGACGGTGCGCCTTCCGGACTGGGCCACCCCGGATCTGAAGCACTTTTTCTTCCTGGCCGGCTTCGACCAGCGGCCGTTCGTGACCTCGCACGAATTCCACGTCGCGGACGAGGAGGGCGTGTTCCGGGTGGAGGGGGAGGTCACCGACGAAGGGCTGGCGTGCCTCACGCTGCGCAACGGGGACGACCGGCTCTACAGCCTGGAGGGGAACACCGAGGGGCTGGCGGCGGGCGATCGGGTGGTGCTGCGGGCGACCCTTGCCGCAGCACCGGCGTGCGAAGAGGGGGTGGCCATCGAGGTGCGCGATGCGCGGGTCCGGTAGAGCCGGGACGGCCATCGGGCTGCTGCTCCTCTCGTCGGGCTGCGATGCACCCGCCCCCACGCCCGTGCAGGACGCAGCCCCCGACGTCGACGTCGTCGAGCTCAGCGCCGAACAGATCCAGGCCGACTACGCGGAGGACCGCTACAGCGCCGTTCAACTCACTCGCGCCTTCCTCGCGCGCATCGAACGCTACGAGGACCTCTACAACGCGTTCGTCTCCATGAACCCGGATGCGCTCGCCACGGCGGCTGCCCTGGACGCGGAGTACGCCGCCACCGGCCCGCGCGGCCCGCTCCACGGGGTGCCGGTGGTCATCAAGGACAACATCGACTACGGGGGACAGGTCACCACCGCCGGTTACGACGGCTTCAGCGCCGCGACCGGGGGCGTCGACATGATTCCCGACGACGACGCGGCGGTGGTGACCCGCCTCAGGGAAGCCGGCGCGATCATCCTGGGCAAGACCAACCTGCCGGACTTCGCCGGGCACGGGACGCGTACGGAGAGCTCGGTGGCGGGGGTCACCCTGAACGCCTACGACGTGACGCGCATACCGGGGGGCTCCAGCGGCGGAACCGCCACGGCCGTGAACGCCAGCTTTGCCGTGCTGGGACTCGGCACCGAGACGGGCGGGTCGATCCAGAACCCGTCGGCGGCGCAGGCGCTGGTGGGGGTGAAGCCCACCTACGGGCTGGTGCCGCTCGAGGGGGTGGTGCCGCTGAACGGCAGCTACGCCGACGTGGTCGGTCCGATGGCCAGGTCCGTGTACGACGCCGCGGTCGCCCTGGACGTGCTTGCGGGACCCACGCCGGAGGACCTGGCCACCTACGCGGCCGCCGGCAACATGCCGGGGGACGGCTATGCGGCCGCCCTCGACCCGGCCGCCCTGGCCGGCCGCCGCTTCGGGCTGGTGGGCGAGGGATGGCGCGACACCTGGCTCCCGCTCGCCGAGGAAACCGAGGCGATCTACCGGGATGCGGTCGCGGTCATCCACGAGCGCGGGGCCGAAACGGTCGAGGACCCCTTCGCCGGCACCGGGTTCGTGGAACTCTACGCCGAACGGCCACGCGTCCCATCGGCCTCCGCCTACGACATGCTCAATTACTTCCTGGGACTCGGCCCCGGAGCAGCCTTCCACAGCGTCGAGGAGTGGGAGGCCCTTTCGGGCAGGTCATTCCGCGACCGCGACGACAGCGAGCGTCCCCCTCCCGCCCGCCCCAGCGCCACCGAGGAGGGTGACGCCTTCCAGGGCTGGCGGGCCGACATCCGGGCCCTCTTCCGCAGCGTTCTGGAGGAACACGACCTGGACGGCCTCTTCTTTCCGCAGGCCGGCGCGCCCATCGGCGATCTCGTCGAGGACCCGGAGCGGCCCGACTATAACCCCAACAATCATCCCGAACTTCCCAGCAATGTAATCAACGACATCGGACTTCCCGTAGTCACCTGAGGTGGTCCCGGTTTTTTGGACAGGTCGTTAAGGTGTATTCCAGGACGGAACAGGAGGCACCGAGATGGCCAGGAAGAGACGGCGATTCACGCCGGGGTTCAAGGCGCGGGTCGCG
>JAJEBS010000238.1 GCA_022822425.1 Gemmatimonadota bacterium
CGCGACCAGCTGCTCGTGCCCGCCGGGGGCGCGTGGTGACGCCCGCCGCTCGCCCCCCGATGAAGCTGAGCCAGGAACTGATCGCCATCCTCGCCGTCGGCGTAACGCTGACGGGGCTCCAGATCACCCTGTTCGTCAACCTGCGCGGCGAGATGAGCGACTTGCGCGGCGAGATGAGCGACTTGCGCGGCGAGATGGGGAGCATGGAAACGCGCCTGCGCGGCGAAATCGGCGTGGTGCGCGACGAGATGCGCGACGAAATGAACGTCCTGCGCGAGGACGTCCGCCACGACATCGACGCCCTCAGGCTCGACATCCAGGACATCCGCGGAGACGTCCGCCAACTGCGCGACAAGCTGCTGGTGCCCGCCGGGGCCCATTCTCCCATGGCGCCGCCCGCGCCCCGACGCCACTATTGAATGCGAGGTGCCGCGCACAAGGCATTGAATCGAGTTGGCTCTCTCGATCGGCGATCAAGGTTCTGAGCACCTGCGTAACTCCATCGGTCACCTGAAACGGGAGAACGCATGAAGCTGAGCCAGGAACTGATCGCCATTCTTGCCGTCGGCGTAACGCTGACGGGGCTCCAGGTCACCTTGTTCGTCAGCCTGCGCGGCGAGATGGGGAGCATGGAAACGCGCCTGCGCGACGAGATGAACGTCCTGCGGGAGGACGTCCGCCACGACATCGACGCTCTCAGGCTCGATATCCAGGACATCCGCGAAGACGTCCGTCAACTGCGCGACAAGCTGCTCGTGCCCGCCGGCGGCGTGTGATGACGCCCGCCGCTCGCCCCCCGATGAAGCTGAGCCAGGAACTGATCGCCATCCTCGCCGTCGGCGTAACGCTGACGGGTCTGCAGGTCACGTTGTTCGTCAGCCTGCGCGGCGAGATGGGGAGCATGGAAACGCGCCTGCGCGGCGAAATCGGCGTGGTGCGCGACGAGATGCGTGGCGAGATGAGCGTCTTGCGCGGCGAGATGGGGAGCATGGAAACGCGCCTGCGCGGCGAGATGAACGTCCTGCGGGAGGACGTCCGCCACGACATCGACGCCCTCAGGCTCGATATCCAGGACATCCGCGAAGACGTCCGCCAGCTGCGCGACAAGCTGCTGGTACCCGCCGGGGGCGCGTGATGACGACCGCCGCTCGCCCCCCGATGAAGCTGAGCCAGGAACTGATCGCCATCCTCGCCGTCGGCGTAACGCTGACGGGGCTCCAGATCACCCTGTTCGTCAACCTGCGCGGCGAGATGAGTGAACTGCGCGGCGAGATGGGGAGCATGGAAACGCGCCTGCGCGGCGAAATCGGCGTGGTGCGCGACGAGATGCGCGGCGAAATGAGCGTCCTGCGTGACGAGATGCGTCGCGAGATGAACGTCCTGCGGGAGGACGTCCGCCACGACATCGACGCCCTCAGGCTCGACATCCAGGACATCCGCGGAGACGTCCGCCAACTGCGCGACAAGCTGCTGTTACCCGCGGCCGGCGCGTGAATGGCGCCTCCTGCTACCGGATAACGCTGCCTCCCGTCCGGTCATCGGGCACGAAGCGGTCCCGATACGGCATCTCGATGGCCGGCAGGGTCTCGGCGTTCATCACCGCGTCCTCGGGCACGAGGTCGTTCAGGTAGAGGATGTAGGCGATCACCGCGTAGGTCTCGTCCGCCGTGAGGGTGCCCGGGGTGAGTTGCGGCATCGCCTTCACGATGTAGTCGTAGAGCGTCGTCGCGTAGGGCCAGTAGCCGCCGACGGTGCGGCCGACCGGCCACTCGTCCCAGGGCTCGCGGGTCACCAGAACATCGTTGGGCCCCTCGGTGCCGGTGGGACCGTGGCAGGCGATGCACTGCATGAGATAGATCTGTTCGCCCTCTGCGACGGTGCCGCTTCCGAGAGGCAGCCCCTCCCCGTCGGGCTTGACGTCGATGTCCCACATGGCGACGCGCTCGGCCGAGGCCGCGCTCCCGAACCCGAAGAGTTCCGGGGGCTCGGCGCCGTCCGAGGATCCCGCGGCGGACGAGGATCCGGCGGGCGCGCAGCCGACGGCCAGGACCATCGTTGCCAGCGCGACGCGCCTCATACCAGGTCTCCCAGGCCGAAGGTGACGGCGCCGTCCGCCCCGACCTTCCAGACCCGCTGCTGATTGTTGTGGTACGCCGTGCGCTCGCCGCGCGCCTCCCACAGCTGCTGCACCGTGGGCTGCACGTAGCCGGTCTCGTCGACCGCGCGGCTGATCAGGAGGCTTTCGCTGCCGTCCCAGTTCCAGAGATGGCGGAAGCGGACCGTCGACTTGGGCAGGATGGGCTGCTGAAGCTCGGCCTCGGTCCAGCTCCGACCGCCGTCCGTGCTGATGTCGACGCGTGTAATGCGCCCGCGTCCCGTCCACGCGAGCCCCTGGACCTCCCACCATCCCGTGTCGGGAAGCGTGTAGGGATACGCGGGGAAGGTGATGGTGGACTTGGCGTCCATGAAGAAGCTGAACTGGCGCGAGAGACCGCCCTTGAGAGGGTCGGTGTAGCGCGAGGTCTCGTCGCGGGTCATGGTCGGGCGGTCGGTGACCTCGATGCGCCGCAGCCACTTGACGCTGGCGTTGCCCTCCCAGCCGGGCAGGAGCAGGCGCAGAGGGTAGCCCTGCTCGGGACGGATGGCCTCGCCGTTCTGCCCGTAGGCGAGGAGAGCGTCGTCCATGATCTTCTCCATGGGTACGCTGCGCGACATGACCGCCGCGTCGGCGCCCTCGGCGAGGATCCAGGTCGCTGCAGGATCGGCGCCCACCTCGTTCAGGATCGTCTTGACCGGCACGCCCACCCACTCGCTGGTGCTGAGCAGGCCGTCCAGGGCCTGGGGGGTGATCTCGACCGGCATGCGCTCGCGATTGTACGCCCCGCCCCCGTTTCCGGAGCACTCGAGGAAGTAGGTGCGCGCCACCGACGGGTAGCGTTTCAGGTCCGCCATCGAGAAGACCATGGGGCGCTCGACCATCCCGTGCACCAGCAGCTCGTGACGCCCCGCGCGGATGTCGGGGATGCCGGCGTGATGGCGCTCGAAGTGCAGGTCGGCCGGCGTGATGGTGCCCTGCAGCTCCTGCAGCGGGGTACGCGACGAACTGGAGAGCGTCTGCGAGCGGGTGAGGCGCCGGGGCCGCTCCTCGGGCGCGCGCACGCCCACCTCGGAAGTGAAGCGGCCCGGGACCTTGGTGGGGTCGTCGGGCGGCGTCGGGGCCTCCTGCGCGACCAGCTTGACGGCGTCGGCCTTCGTCTTGATCAGGCCCGCGGCCACGGCTCCGGAAGTAGCGGCGATCCAGGTGCGGCGAGAGATGCGGGAGCGGCTGTTCGATGCCATCTCGGGTTCCCTCCGAAGGGTGGATTGAGAAGCGAGTAGTCCTGTAAGCCAGCCTACGGCGGGAGTGCCGTGTGAGCAAGCGCGGGCCTGCCGCACTCGACGGCACTTCGTGCCGGGACCAAACCGATGAATACCCGGGGAGTCCGTCCTCCTTGCGCCTCCGCTCGCAAGCGTCAGCTTCCCAATCATCGCCTCTATGCGTCCTGCCGCTCGGAGTCCAAGCCGATGTCGCGTCCCGCCTCTTCCCGGTCCCGTCCCGTCCTCGTCCACGCGCTGGCCTGGCTGGCCACCTTCGTCGCCGCCGGCGTCCCCGACTCCGCCCGGGCCCAGGGCACCCGCTTCCTGCGCCAGCCCGACGTCAGCCCGACCCATGTCGTGTTCGTGCATGCCAACGACCTGTGGCTTGTGGGCCGCGAAGGGGGCGACGCCATGCGGCTCACCAGCTCCGAGGGCGCGGAGACCGATCCGGCCTTCAGCGCGGACGGGCAGTGGATCGCCTTTTCGGGACAGTACGGGGGCAACACCGACGTCTACCTGATGCCCACCGCGGGCGGCCAGCCGCAGAGGCTCACCTGGCATCCGGCGGTCGACGTGGTGCAGGGGTGGACCCCGGACGGCGAGATCCTCTTCCAGTCGGGCCGGGACGCGGTGCCCACGCAGCTTTGGAAGTTCTACACGGTGGCGCCGGAGGGCGGTCTGCCGGAGCCGCTCGCGCTGCCGCAGGCGTACCTGGGCGGGATGTCGGGCGACGGGGAATACATCGCCTACCAGGAGATCGACCAATGGGACCCGGAGTGGCGCAACTACCGGGGAGGGCAGGCGCAGCCGATCGGCATCGTCTCGACCGCCGACTGGGAGCGCACCACGCCCTCGTGGGAAGGCGAGCGGCACATGGACCCGGCGTGGATGGACGGCGTGGTCTACTACCTGTCCGAGCGCGACTGGGCCAGCAATGTGTGGTCGTACGATCCGCGCACGGGGGCGGAGCGCCAGCTGACGAGGCACGCCGATTTCGACGTGAAGTCGCTCGGGGCCGGGGACGGCGTCGTGGTCTACGAGCAGGAGGGGTACCTGCACGAACTCGATCCCGCGTCCGGGAGCACGCGCGCGCTCGAGATCCACGTGGCCGGCGACATGAACTGGTCGAGGGCGCGCTGGGAGCAGGTTCCGTCCGCGCAGATGCGCGACGCCCGCCTCTCCCCCACCGGCAAGCGGGCGCTCTTCGAGTGGCGCGGCGAGATCTTCAGCGTGCCCGCGGGGGAAGGCTCGTGGCGCAACCTGACCCGCACCCCGGGAGTGGCCGACAGGCATCCGGCGTGGTCCCCCGACGGGTCGCAAATCGCCTGGTTCAACGATGCGGCCGACGAGTACGCGCTCGTGATCGCCGACCAGGACGGGGCGAACCCGCGCCGCATCGAGATCGCCGAGCCATCCTTCTACTTCCGGCCCGAGTGGTCGCCCGACGGGAACAAGCTGGCATTCACCGACACCCACTACCGCGTGCTGGTGCTGGACGTGGCCTCGGGCGAGGTGGCACACGTCGACACCGACCGCTTCGCCCACCCGCAGCGCACCATGAACCCGGTGTGGTCGCCCGATTCGCGCTGGGTCGCCTACGCGCGCCGGCTCGACAACCAGTTGCGCGCCATATTCGTGCACGACACCGAGGCGGGCGAGACGCACCAGCTCACCGACGGCATGTCCGACGCGATCACCCCGGTGTGGGACGAGTCCGGGAAGTACCTCTACTTCCTCGCCTCCACCGACTACGGTCTGAACACCGGCTGGCTCGACATGACCTCCTACGACCGGCCGATCACGCGCGCGCTGTACCTGGCGCTGCTGGACGAGGACGAGCCTTCGCCGTTCCTGCCGCGGAGCGATGAGGAGGGCGAGGATGACGAGGAGGGCGAAGAGGGCGGTGCGACCCGTTCCGGCCAGGACGCGCCCGCCACCGTCTCGATCGATTTCGAGGGCATTGCCCAGCGGATCATCGACGCGCCCGGCCTTCCTCTCGAAGACTACGCGGGTCTCGCGCCCGGGCCGGAGGGAACCGTCTTCGTGATGCAGGGCGGAGGCTTCGGCGGCGGGGAGCTTCTCAGGTACTCCGTGGAGGACCGGGAGGCGGAGGACTTCGTCGAACAGGCGAGCGCGGTGACCGTGTCCCACGACCGCGAGCACCTGCTCTTCCGGTCCGGAGGCACCTGGCGGGTGGTGGGCACCGCGCGCCCACCCGGCGGGAACGACGGCCGCCTCGACCTCGACGGGATGCGCGTCCGCGTCGAGCCCACCGCCGAGTACGCCCAGATGCTCCGCGACGGGTGGCGCTTCATGCGCGACTTCCTCTACGTCGACAACCAGCACGGGGCGCCGTGGGACGACGTTTGGGACTGGTACTCGGCGTGGCTCCCCGACGTGCGCCACCGCTCGGACTTCAACCACCTGCTGGACATGCTCTCGGGCGAGATCGCGGTGGGGCACTCGTATGTGCGCGGGGGCGACTATCCCGAGCTGGACAATCCGCGCACCGGCCTTCTGGGCGCGGACCTCGAGGAGGACGGCGGCTTCTACCGCATCACCCGCATCTACGACGGCGGAGACTGGACGCCCGGGACCGCCGGGCCGCTCTCCATCCCCGGCATGGATGTGTCGGAGGGCGACTACCTCCTGGCCGTGGACGGGGCGGAGCTGCAGGCGCCCACCAACCCGTTCGAGCTGCTGGAGGGCACCGCCGGGCGCACCATCACCCTGACGGTTGGACCCGCCCCCTCCATGGATGAGACCCGCGACATCATCGTGGAGCCCGTCGGCAACGAGAGCATCCTGCGCCGCTGGGCCTGGGTGGCGGAGAACCAGGCCCGCGTCGACGAGATGAGCGGGGGCCGGCTGGCGTACGTGTGGCTGCCCAACACCGGACAGGGCGGATACCAGTACTTCAACCGCATGTACTACGCCCAGCAGGATCGCGAGGGGGCGGTGATCGACGAGCGCAACAACGGCGGCGGCTCGGCGGCCGACTACATCGTGGACATGCTCGACCGCGAGCTCACAGGCTACTTCAACTCGCGCGCCGGCGACCGCAAGCCCTGGACCCAGCCGATGGCCGGGCTGTTCGGGCCCAAGGTCATGGTGATCAACGAGCGCGCCGGGTCCGGCGGCGACCTGCTGCCCTACCTGTTCCGCTTCAAGGGCGTCGGGCCGCTGGTCGGCACCAAGACGTGGGGCGGCCTTGTGGGAACCTGGGACACCCCGCCCCTCATCGACGGAGGAGGTTTCGTGGCCCCGAGGGGCGGTTTCTTCGACGTGAACGGCGAGTGGGCCGTGGAGGCCGAAGGGGTGGCGCCCGACATCGAGGTGCGCAACGATCCCGCCCCCGTGATCGCCGGAGGCGACCCGCAGCTCGAGGCCGCCGTCAATGAAGCCCTCCGCCTGCTCGAGACCGGAAAGGTCACCTTCGAGGACGAGCCCCCGCCACCGGTGCGCTACCGGAGGCCGGGGGGCGGGCAGTGACGCGCCGCCGCCAGGTTCGCTCGTGGGTGCTCTTCGACTTCGCCAACTCGATCTACCCGGCCGTCATGACCACGGCCGTGTTCCCCGTCTTCTACGTCTCCACCGTGGTCGGCGGCGAGGGGGGAGAAGGGGAGCTGTGGTGGGGTACGGCGGTCTCGCTTTCGGCCCTGGTGGTGGCGCTCTCGGCACCGCTGCTCGGCGGGATCGCTGACAAGTGCGGACTGCGCAAGCGCTTCCTGGCGGTCTACGTGGCCGTCTGTCTCATCGGCGTGGCGCTGATCGCGACCGTCGGCCCCGGGATGGTGCTTGCCGGCTTCCTCCTCTTCGTCATGGCCAACATCGGCTTCGAGGGCGGGCTCGTCTTCTACAACGCCTACCTCCCGGACATCACCCCGCCCGAAGAGCGGGGCCGGGTATCCGGCTACGGCTTCGGCTGGGGATACCTGGGCTCGGCACTGGGCCTGATTCTGGCGCTGGTCTTCCTCCAGGTGCTCTTCCCGGGCCGCATCGAGCCCGTCTGGCTCCTGGTGTCGGGCTTTTTCCTCCTCTTCGCCATTCCCGCGTTCCGCAACCTGCCAGCCGACAGGGGCGGCGACATGCGAGTACGCGACGCGGCCGCCTGGGGAACGCGGCGCTTCCTCGTGACCGTGCGCGAAGTCTGGGCCCTGCGCGACATTCGTCGCTTCCTCACCTCGTACTTCTTCTACATCGACGGCATCCTGACGGTCATCGTCATGGCCGGCGTCATCGCCACCGAGACCTTCGGGTTCGAGCAGACCGACACCATCATCCTCTTCCTCGTGGTGCAGTTCTCGGCGATGGCGGGAGCCCTCACCCTCGCCAGGCCGACCGACCGGCTCGGCCCGAAGAAGGTCCTCACCGGGGTCCTGATCATGTGGGTGATGGCCGGCATCGCCGCCTATTTCGTGCAGTCGACCGCTGTCTTCTACGGCCTTGCCATGGTGGCCGGCCTCGGCTTGGGCGTGGTACAGTCGGCAAGCCGTGCCTACCTGTCCCTCATGATTCCGCGGGGCAGGGAAGCGGAGATATTCGGATTCTATGCCTTCTGCGGGCGGACCTCGTCGGTGATGGGTCCGCTGCTCTTCGGTTGGGCCACCTTCCTCGCGGCCGGCAACCAGCGTCCCGGCTTCCTCGTGCTTACCGCGCTGATGCTGACCGGGCTCCTGCTCCTCCGGCGGGTGCCGGATCCGACCCGAACCTGAGCCCGCCGATGTCGTACCAGTCGATTCCCCGGTCCGGGTAGCCGTCCGGGTCCCTCGGACCGACCGGCCGGTCGACGAGCACCGCCAGCGTCGAGCCGAGCACGTCGAACCCCACCGCCCGGTGGCGCACGCGCACGGAACCGGCGAACTCGGGGCCGCACATCGACGTCCAGGTGGCGGTTCCCCCATACCTCCCCTGTCCAGTTGATGTCTTCGCTCGGCAGCACGGAGTCGAACGGCGCGGATGGGCGGAGACGGCTCGGCAGCCGGACATCAAATACCCAATCTAAGGACAAGGGGGCTCCAGCGGACGCGACCGGGGTCAGTTCGGCCAACTGGTCCTGTAGTCCGAAGTAAGTCCCGGATAGTGCCCTGGATCACTGCCTGACGGCTGCGGGGAATGAGCAGATTCTCTCCTGGCCAGACCTCCCGGGGTCGGGGCCCGGTGGACCGCATCCCCGGGGACGCGCACGTACGGTCTACACGATATCGGTGAATGTACGGCACCTCGAGTTCGTCGAGGGTGGTTCCCCAGATCTCGTCGCGGCTCGCGATGGCGATGCCGAGTCTAGGGAGCCAGGGCACCGCGGAAGTGCGTCCCTGGTCGATTTCGACGGTGCCTTCGAGTGTTCCATCCGAAGTGTAGATTTCCCATACATCGACCTGGTCCTCACGCAGTTCCCGCAGCAGCCAGATTGTCCGGTCCGTCCCCGCCACCACCTGCCTGACCGGGGGATGGTATTCCGGGACCCGGAAAGCGCTGCGAACCGCACGGCGCTGGCGCTCGCGCATCGTCTCGCTCATCGGGCGGCGCAACGACGGGCTTATGTGGTCCCCGACTATCGCCGCAGCGAATCCGTCGGCAAGGCGGCGTTCCATCGCGGGGGTCACCTCCCGCGGTTCGTATTCGACCGTGCGCTGCATCAAGGTGTCCCCGCCTATCGACATTGCCAGAATGTCGAAGGTCGGTGGGACGCTGCCTTCACGCACGCGGGCGACCTGTACAACTGTAGAGCCGTCGGGAGTGAGCGCCGTCAGGTTTTCGTTGAGTCCGACAGGTGGAAAATCATTGAGTGGATGTGGCGCGAGCCAGGTCCGACCCGGGCCGTCCTCATACTCTACGGGGTCACTCGACCATTCGACACGCGCGATCGTGTCGAGAATCTCTCCGGAGCGTGAGATGCGGCGCAGCGCGAGCGAGGGTGCAGACACCCAGACCCGCCAGTCCGTGATGCTGCGGCGCCCGGCGAGTACGGTGCCGTCCGCGAGCATGCGGCCCGGGGTCAGGCGCGTGCCTTCCTCCGGCATGGGCAGGGCGAACTCGATGACCTCGTCCGGCACGCGCTCGTTCGTCGTGAACAGCTGGATTCGGTGCTGGTCGGCGATCCAGAGGGTGTCCCCCATCCAGCCCACGCCGAAGGCCGCGAGCTGGATGTCGCCCGGCCCCTGACCCGCGCGACCGACCTGGCGAAGCACCCGGCCATCCAGGGAAAACACCGTAGCGGCGGGCACCATGACCTGACCGACATAAAGGGCGCTATCCGGTCCGATTGCGAGATCGTAGATGCGTCTAATGAGATCCGCGCTCTCCGGGGAGCCGATGCGGAGGACCTCTTCCAATCGCCAGGGCGTCGGACACGCGTCCTGCGCACGCGTCGCCCCCGGGGCGCAGAGAAACAGGGCAATCGCAAGAATCGGTAAACGCAAGGTTGCCTCCAGGCCTGTTTCGAGGTCGACCGGGCTGGCGCGCACCGGGGCCCGACAGCCGCAAGCGAAAGTAGCGCGTCTCCCGCCTACCCGGCGAGGCGCGCGCTCACGAGCCGGTTCATGCTGACGCCCTGTTCGGCGGCCTGGATCGCGAGGGCACGGTGCGTTTCCGGGGGCACCCGAACCAGGAACCTGCCGCTGTACGGTCGGGTCGCGATCGGGTCTGGAGGCGTTTCTCCGGCCTCGCGCATGTCTGCCACGGACTCACCAACGACGCGTCGGATTCCGGCCAACGCCTCCCCGGGCGTGCACGCCAACCAACTGAGGGAGGGAAACTCGGCGCAGAGACCCACGTGCTCGTCATCCTCTGCGGACCAGGTGATCCGGTACGTGTAAAGGTCGGTCACTTCTCGCTCTCCAGTTTCTCGATCGCCTTCAATACCTGACGCACTTGATACGGTTTTGCCATGCCCTTGGCGTTCTGGATGTTTACGCGAGGATCTCCGGTCCAAGGGGTTCGGTAGACTCGGTGACTCGTTCTTTTCTGCCGGGGCACTCCGAAGTACTCCTCGCATACTCGTGCGAGATCCTTGAATCGGACGCCCTTGGGGTTGTCTCGGAACGTCTTGAGAAGAGCAGAGGTTTTCGTCATCGACGATGATATCATTATTGATATCGCCTGTCAACCGAACCGACGGATCCCTGTGTCCTGGAACTTGTATCTCACGCCCTTCGCGCTCACAATCCTTCGCGCATCACGTGACAAGAGGACCCACGCGAGGCCCCCGGAGCCCATGACCCACCGCCCGCCCGTCAGCGCCGCGCCTTCCGCAACCCCACTCCCGCCAGTCCCGCGCGCGCTCGTCGCCACGCTGACCCGGGTGGCCGCCATCCTCGCCCTCGCCGCGGCGCTCGCCCCTGCCGCCGCCTCTGCCCAGGCCGAAGCCACCACGGGAGTCGTCCGCGGCACGGTCCGCGATCCCGCCGGTGCCCCCGTCCCGGGCGCCGTGGTCCTCATCGAACACCGGGAGACGGGGTTCCGCACCACGGTGGAGACGACGGCCGAGGGAACGTTCGCGCGCACGCTGCTTCCGCTCGGCACCTACGATGTGACCGCGACCGCGCCCGGAGGGTTCGGGACGGACCGCAGGGAAGGGCTGGTGCTGCGCGTCGGCGAGACGCTCCTGCTCTCGATGGGGTTCGCGCCCGTGGAACTCGAGGGCATCACCGTCACCCGCGAGCGCGACGTGCTCCTCGACACCGAGGACGTCACCAGCTCCCAGCGCTTCTCGGAGGAGGTGGTGGACGGCCTGCCCTCCAACGGGCGCAACTACCTGGACTTCACGCTCCTCACCCCCGGTGTGTCCATCTCGCAGGGGCCCGACGGAGACGAGCTCAACGTCAGCGGCCAGCGCGGCATCTTCAACAACTTCATCGTCGACGGGGCCGACTTCAACAACGCCTTCTTCGGCGAACAGAGGGGCGGCCAGAGGCCCGCCTTCACCTTCAACCAGGACGCCATCGAGGAGATGGTGGTGGTGAACCAGGGCGCCACCGCGGAGTTCGGGCGCTCGGCGGGCGGATTTGTGAACGTCGTCACCCGCTCGGGCACCAACGACTTCACCGGCACTGCCCACTACTACGGCCAGTGGGACGCGATCTCAGCGGCCTATCCGGAAGCCCGCGGGGGCGGCAAGCCGGAGTTCGGCAGGGGGCAGTTCGGGTTCACAGTGGGCGGTCCGATCGTGCGCGACCGGGCCTTCTTCTTCCTCGCCTACGACCAGCAGAGCTCCAGCGAGACCAAGCAGCAGCAGCGGCTGGTCAACAGCGACGCCAATCTGCGCAAGCTCGACAGCTTCCTTCAGTCGCGCTGGCCCGGGCTCTTCGATGATGAATTCGGCCCCATCGAGCGCACCGACGACGCCCGCGCGCTCATCGCCAAGCTGGATATCAGCGCCGGCGAGCGGCACCAGGCCTCCTTCAAGTACAACTACACCTGGTCGGAACAGGTGAACGGCACCTTCGATGTGGATTCGTGGGGGCTCTCGTCCAACGGCATCGAGCGCGACTACTCGCACGCGGTCAACGCGAGCCTGCGTTCGCTGCTGGGCAACACGGTCTCCAACGAGTTCCGCTTCCAGTGGGCGGGCGAAGACCGGCCGCGCTGGTACGGGGGGCCGCTCATCCCCGGGGCCCGCCTTCCCGGGCCGCCCCAGTTCGCGCGCCTGGGCGGGCGTCCGTTCCCCGATATCGGCATGGACTTCGCCGACGGCTTCCGCATCGGCCTCCCCTTCTTCCTGCCCATCGACCCGGGGTACGACACAAGGGTGCAATTGGTCGACAACGTCTCCTGGCTGTCCGGCGCCCACCTCTTCAAGGCGGGCGTCGAATTCAACCGCACCACCGTGGAGCAGCAGTTCATAGGCTTCGCCAACAGCCGCTACATCTTCGATTCCGTCGATGGCTTCATCGGCTTCGCCACCCACGGCAGCAGCTACGTGACCTGCTCCGACGGCTCGGCCAGCACCAGCGGCGCGTGCCCCGGGGGCAGCTCGGTCAAGGGTCCGGTGCTCCTGTACCTGCAGTCTGCCACCGTTCCCGGCGTCCCCGCCGACCAGCTCGGCCTCCAGAGCATGACCACCCACGAGCTGGCCTTCTTCCTCCAGGACACCTGGAAGCCGACCGACCGCCTGACGCTGAACCTGGGAGTGCGCTGGGAGGGCGCCTGGCATCCCGACCCCTTCATCCGGCCCGGCGACACCTTCTACGCGCCGTACCTGAGCGACCCGCGATTCCCTTCGGACGGCACCATCCCCGACGACCTCGACAACGTCCAGCCCCGCTTCGGGCTCGCGTGGGACGTGGACGGCGGGCGAACCGTCGTGAGGTTCAACGCCGGAGCGTACAACGCGCGCATCCCCGGGCTGGTTTTCGCCCAGTACCGCACCACCAACGGCGCCTTCCAGCAGATCCTCTTCCGGAGCAGCGCCGATGCGGCGGTGCTGGGGCCGGTGCCCGCCATCGACGAGCAGATCGACGGGTCCGCGGCCGCGCCCTTCCTGCCCGACATCCAGGTCGCCGACCGGAGCCTGGAGCTCCCGCGCACCTGGTCCTTCGGGGCGGAGGCGACCCGCGCGCTCAGCCCCGTCGTGACCGCGAGCGTCTCCTGGCAGCATGCCCGCACCGACGGCCTCTTCCGCTTCGTGGACCGGAACGCCGCGGCGCTGGGGTCGCCCTTCGGGATCGGCACGCACCCGTCGGGCGGGGGCGTCAACGCGCTGACCGTGGGCGAATCGAGCGCGCGCTCACGCTATCACGGGCTCACGCTGGGGCTGCGCGGCCAGGACGCCGCCAGAGGCTTCGCCTACGACTTCAACTACACCCTCGGCTTCGACCGCTCCGACGACGACAACGAGCGCGACCCCTTCACCTACCGCTACGCCGACTCGCGCAACCTGGAGGCCGAGTATGGCTGGTCCGACCGCGACCGGCGCCACCAGTTGAACGGCTACTTCGTCTTCTCGCTGCCGGGCGGCATCAACGCGTCCCACATGTTCCGCCTCCTGAGCGCCTCCCCGGTGTCGGAGAAGTGCGCCAGCCCCGGCGAACGCGCCGCCGAGCCCGCCGACCGCATCTGCCCCGACGGCTCGGTGCTCCAGCGCAACACCCTGCGCCGCGACAACGCCTTCTTCACCTGGGACTTCCGCGTCTCCCGCGAATTCGCGCTGAGCAACGGAATGGTGCTCGAGCCCGTGTTCGAGGTCTTCAACGCCACCAACCAGGACAACTTCCTCGACACCGCCCACGGCTCCCTGCTCTTCAACTTCGACGGCTCCATCAGGAGCGGTCTGGGGGATACCCGGCGGGCGCAGGTCGGGGTCAGGATGAGGTTCTAGTGGGAGGATTCCTCCATGACGGGCGCTTCAGTATGCGCGGTCTCGGATTGTTGTGGATCAGCAGCTCCATCAGCGCTCCATCAGGACTCCTCCATGGCTTCCCGCGCCGCGGCCTCGATCTCCCAGGGGATGGCTGAGTCGCGATAGAGGGCGGCCCCGTTCGACAGGATGGGACCCTTGCCCCTCGCCGGGACGCCCGGATGAACCGAGGCATCCGCCCCCACATCTTGCTTCCGCGTGCCCATCCGCAGTGGCGGCTTGGGCGCGTCGACCAGCATCCTCCCCTTCGGGGTGAAGAAAAGGACCGTCCCGTCGCCGTTCACCGATACCTTCACCCGCCCCTCGTGAACGGCGCGGTGGTGCCGCCGGCAGAGGAGCAGCGTGTTCCCGAGGCTCGTCTCGCCCCCGTCGGCCCAGTGCTTCACATGGTGCGCCTCCGTGAACCTGCACCCGCACCCGGGGAAGCGGCATCC
>JAJEBS010000211.1 GCA_022822425.1 Gemmatimonadota bacterium
GAGGTGCAGGTAACCTTTCCGGCAGCTGCTCCGGCTCCGTCCACCCAGCTCGAACGGGTCGCGTTCCTGGGAGCACTCCTCCAGGTCACACCGCTCGAGCGCGTGACGTTGGCGCTGCACGGCACCTGGGCGAGGGCGGACACCGAGCGGCGGGCACCCGCGAGCGGACTCGGCTTCACTCTGCGCGAGCAGACGACGACCGTGGGCGCCCGCGCACGGACCCGCCTGAACCCGCTGTGGGCGGTCGAGACGGCGCTGGCGCAAGTGCGGCGACCCGAAAGGCGCTCGCCGGCAGGGGGCGCTCCCCGCGAGCACCGTGATCGTGAGGTTTTCGCCTGGGCGGCCCTCGTCCGATACCCGGAGGCGGGATGGACCGGCCGCGTGGCCTACGCCCTTCTGGACCGCGACGCGGGCTCCCGGGCGCCTTGGCTCACCTCGCAGAATCACCGACTGATCACGGAGGCGGGCCACCGGTTCCGGTCGGGCTTCGAGGTGACGGCCGGGCTCCGCTGGGACCTGGACCACTTCACGCCGGAGCCGTTCGGCGGCGGCCATCTGCGGCTGTCGGCCGCCTGGTGATGGGCCGCCTCCTTCCGCGCCAGGCGAGCGAGAACGTCGCGCCTGCTTCGGGCGCCCGGTCAGTCGGCGGGAACCAAATGGCTGGAATCCGGCCAGCCACGCTCGTAAGTTCAATGCCCACTGAAGGCTGTCGATCCAGGACTCCTGCCGGGATGGCGGAACGGTAGACGCAGGGGACTTAAAATCCCCCGGGCTCAGGCCCGTGTGGGTTCAAATCCCACTCCCGGCATTCGGTTTCCGGCGGGGCTCATGTAGGTGCCCGATCGAGGCGCCCGAGCGAGTAAACGCGCGCTCGCGTGAAAAACCGGGCGCGAGGCGTTACTATGCCCGTCGAACATCCGACAACGACTTGGAAACGAGGAACGTTTCCCCAGGACACAACCGGCGAGGAGGCCCCATGTCGAAGCATCAGTTCAGCCGCAGAACCTTTTTGAGAGGCGCAGGAGCGACGGCGGTTCTCGGCGCGGTGGGGGCTCGACCAGGCGGACTCGGGGGCCCGGCCGAACTGCTGGCGTCGACTTCGCGGGCCGACTTCGACTTCGACGAGATCTACGACCGCCGCGGCACCGACTGTACCAAGTGGGACCGCGCGATCGAGATGTTCGGGGAGAGCATTGAGGTCGGCATGGGCATCGCCGACATGGACTTTCGTGCTGCCCCCTGCATCACCGAGGCCCTCGCGAAGCGCTCCGAACACGAGAACTGGGGCTACCTGGTGCGGCCCGCCTCCTACACCCAGGCCATCGCCGACTGGAACCACCGGCGCTACGGTCTCGAGGTCGACCCCTCCACCATCGAGTTGACCACGGGTGTGCACCCCGGGTTGATCGCGGCCCTGCACGCGTTCTCGCCGCCGGGGTCGAGGGTGCTCATGAACACGCCCACGTACAACGGCTTCTACAGCGACCTGCGCTTCACCCGCACGATCGCCGAGGACAGCGAGATGTACGTCGAGAACGGCCGCTACATGGTCGACTGGGACGACTTCGAGCGGCGCGCCACCCGGGTCAACAGCTTCCTCCTGTGCAATCCCCAGAACCCCACGGGCAACTGCTGGTCCGAGGAGGATCTGCTGCGCATGGGCGAGATCTGCCTCCGGAACCGGGTCATCGTGCTCGCCGACGAGATCCACTGCGATTTCGTGACCGCGGACAACAAGTACACGCCCTTCGCGAGCCTGCCCGACAAGGAGATCGTCGACAACAGCCTCACCTTCAAGGCCGCGAGCAAGACCTTCAGCCTCGCCGCCATGAAGGCCGCCTGGTACTTCTCCACCAACCCCAACCTGATGGCGCGCGCCCGCTCCTACACCCGGGCCGACCTGAGCACGCTGGGCATGGAGGCCAACCGGGCCGCCCTCACCGACGGCGACGAGTGGCTCGACCAGCTCCTCCCCTACATCGATGGCAACCACGACCTGGCCGAGTCCTTCCTGAAGAACGTCCCCGGAGTGAACTACACCAAGGCCGAGGGCACCTATCTGGCCTGGCTGGACGTCAACGGGCTGATGGACAGGGTCGGTGCCCGCGAGAAGGCGGCGGAGGAGAACAAGACGTCGGAGTCCAGGGTCACGCCCGAGCAGGTCATGCAGCGCTGGTTCGCCGAGAACGCCAGGATCTACCTCAATCCCGGGCACTCCTACGGCACCGGCGGCAGCGGCCGCATGCGCATGAACCTGGCCACCTCGCGCGTGCTGGTGCAGAAGGCGCTCGACAACCTGGGCGAGGCCGTGGCGAACGCGTAGAGCGGAAACCGCGGGACGGCCGGGTCTGCCGGCCGAATGCGAAGACGGCGGCGGGTCGCACATATCGGACCCGCCGCCGTCTTGTTGGCGGCATGATGAACTGGTAATTACTGGTGTCTACCAGATTTTACTGGTAATATCGAGCCGGCTCACCACGCCATGACCTCCAGGAGCGCCTGTTCGACGGTCGTGACGGTGATCGTCTTCGTGACGCCGCTGCGCAGCCATTCGGACAGCAGATGCCTGATCTCCGTCATCTGGGTGTCGGTCGCGCGTTTCCCGTCCTGGAGGGCCTTCAGGCGCGCGGACGCGACCGACGTGATCTCGAACCGGCCGCAGTATGCACAGCGTACCCACATCGTGTCTCGCCCACCGCCCACCATTTCCGGCTCGGTCGTGGTGTCCGGGCGCGCGCAGATCATGCAATTGCTCGTCAGTGCCATGGCCCCGAATCAATCGCGATACCAAGCCCGGTTACCTTGGGATAATCGCTCATACGACAAAGGTCGTGACGTTTGCGACACAATGAAAGGGCGTCAGCCGCGGGCTTCGGCGTTTCCGGTGCGTGATCGGCGCCGGCCCTCTCGAGTCGGGCGATGTGCCGGGAGCGCCAGCAATGGCAGGGGACGCTGGAAGGCCGCGGCCGGTCTGAACCGGTCGGGCGTTACCGCGTCAGGACCGGATTGCCGTGCTCACCGACCGGGACTACAGGGCCATGGGCCGGATGTCGGGGAACGCCGCTCGTCAGGCCGGCAACCCGTGCCGGATCACGTGCTCCATCACGTCGCCGAAGCGGTCGAGCTCCTCGAGGGTCGTGTACACGCTGGGGGTGATGCGTGAACCTGTGCACTCCTCGTGGCCGATGCCGACCGCGATGATGCGGTGCTCGTTCCACAGGTACTGGTTGAGCGCCCCGGGATCCACGCCGTCGATCTGCACGTTGGCGAGCCCGCAGGCGAAGCCCGGCTTGCGGCTGGTGTGCAGGCGCACCCGGTCATGCTCCAGGAGCCGGTCCGCCCAGTAGTCGCGCAGGTACACCATGCGCGCGTCCTTGCGCGCGCCGCCCATCCCCTGATGGAACGTGAGCGCCTCCGCGATGGCGAGGTAGTTTGCGGCCGGGTGGGTGCCGATCTCCTCGAACTTGCGGATGTCGCCGTCCCTGCTCTCGGGGGCGGCGGTGAGCGGCCATACCTCCGGGATTCTCTCTCTGCGGATGTAGAGCAGTCCGGTGCCGTGGGGCGCGAACAGCCACTTGTGCAGCGAGGTGGCGTAGAAATCCACGTCCAGTTCGCCCAGGTCGAAATCGAAGTGCGCGAGTGCGTGGGCCCCGTCCACCAGCACGGGAATGCCGTGGCGTCGGCCCAGGGCGGTGAGCTCCTTCACCGGCAGGATCTGGCCGGTGAGGTTGATCATGTGGCAGCACAGGATCATGCGGGTGCGCGGGGTGATGGCCTCCTCGAATAGCCGCACGATCTCCGCCGGATCCTCGGCGGGCACCGGGATCCGGATCTGCTTCAGCACGATGCCGTCGCGGCGCTCCCGCTGCCTGAAGGTGGTGATCATGCGCCCGTAGTCCTGGGTCGTGGTCAGGACTTCGTCGCCCGGCTCCAGGTCGAAGCCGTGTTGCAGGATCTGGAGTCCCTCGGAGGCGTTGCGGGTGAGGGCGATTTCCTCGGTGTCCACGCCCCACTCGCGGGCCAGGCGCGCGCGCACCGTCTCGCGCTGCGGCTCGAGGATCTGCCACATCGTGTAGGTGGGGGCCTCGTTGGAGTAGTCGAGGTGGCGCTTCATCGCCTCCTGCACCCAGCGCGGCGAGGGGCTCACCCCTCCGTTGTTCAGGTTGATGAGGCTCCGGTCGACGGTGAAGGCGCGCGCCACCTCGACCCAGAAGTCCTCGTCGCGCGCGATCTGCGCGGGGGTCCCGGACCAGCCACCCAGTTCGTCGGCGATCTCGCGGGCGCCCGCGGAGAGGCGGGTGGGCAGAAGGGGGAGTCCGGCGGCGGCCGCTGCGGGCACGGCCATGGAACCGAGAAACTGGCGGCGGCTGGGCATCATCGGGTCTCTCCTGCGGGGGATGGGCGCTCGTTCCGTTGCAGCCACGATACGACGCGGACGACAAAATGTCACCTGCCCGGCGAGGCAGCCGAGCGAGCCCGCGCGCGCGAAGTGATGCCGTTAAGGAAGGCGTGCCAGGGACGGCTGCGCAGGCGTCCCCGAACCGGGAACATTTCGTCCGTCGACGGGCTATTCCGGCGTCGTCTTCGTGCTTGCGAACAGCCCATCCGGTCCCACGCGGCCCATCCCTCGAAAACCTCACCCGTCCTGTGCGGTGCGAGGCAACCAAGGCATGAACAGGAAGAGGATTGCGATGCCGAAGTTGCCTTGTCCGGCCTGCGTCCTGGTCTGGGCGGCCACCCTCGCGGGCGCCGCCTTTCCAGCCGTGGCGCAGGCGCCGCCGGACCAGACGGATCCGGATTCGACGACGTTCCAGTTGGATCCCCTGGTGGTGACCGCGACCCGCCTTGCGACGACCACCGACGAACTCGCCGTGTCGGTCAACCTGGTGGAGCGCGCCGAACTGCGCGATCAGCCCAACCGCCTCCTCCTCGATGCCCTGGTCGCCGAGCCCGGCGTGGTGGTGCAGCAGACCACCGCGGGGCAGGGTGCCGCCTTCGTGCGTGCGCTAACGGGCAGCCAGGTGCTCCTGATGGTCGATGGAGTGCGCCTCAACAACGGCACCTTCCGCCAGGGGCCGAGCCAGTACCTCTCCTCCGTGGATCCGGAGATCATGGAGCGGATGGAGGTGGTGCGCGGGGCCTCGTCCGCGCTCTACGGGTCCGATGCCATGGGCGGGGTGATCAACGTGATCACGCGGCGCGCCGGAAACCTGCTCGAGCCGGGCGAGAGGTGGGTGGCGGAGGGCTCCTACGCCTTCGACGGAGCCACCAACGGAAGTCGTGCGCGGCTCTCGGCCGCAGCCGCCGTCCCGGATTTCCTGTCGGGTCTGGAACTCTTCGGAGGGGGCAGCTTCGGCACCTGGTCGCACCTGAAGCCGGGCGGGGGCCTCCCGCCCCAGAATCCCACCGGCTACGACCAGTGGAGCGGCGACCTGCGCGTCGATCTCCAGGTCGCCCGGCGGTTGCGCATCGAGATGGCCGGCCAGCATGCCGAGCAGAGCGATGTCCCGCGCTACGATCGCTACGTCGACTTCCGCGCTCCGGGCGTGGCCGGAGGAGGGGTGGGCCGGAACGTGCTCTATCTCTTCGAGCCCCAGGACCGATCGCTCGCGCGCATGAAGGGCAGCCTGGCCACGAGCCGGCCCTGGATGTCCACCCTGGACGTGCAGGTGTCCTGGCAGGTGCAGCGCGAGGGACGTTCGATCCGCGGCCAATCGCTCAGGGATGACATCGTCATGCCCTCGGACCGCATCCGCTACGTCTCCGACGACGTGCGTTCGGTTGCGCTGGACGTCCAGGGGCAGGCGATACACGGCGATGGCCAAAGCGGCGTGACCTACGGGCTGGAAGTGTGGGACAACGTCACCCGCTCGCACGGCCGTGAGGAGAATCTGGCCACGGGTGTGGAGACTCCTTCGTTGCGGTGGAGTGGGGAGGAGGCCGTTCCCACCGGTCGGTTTCCCGATGGCTCCCGCTTTGAGGGCGCCGCGCTGTACGCCTTCGCCGACGAACCCTGGGGGAGGTTCCGGATTCAGCTGGGAGGGCGCGCCAGCACCTATGGCACCAGCACGAGGGTCGGCGACGCCTTCGGCGGCGACGTGG
>JAJEBS010000131.1 GCA_022822425.1 Gemmatimonadota bacterium
CCCCGGCCGCGCGCGCCTCCACCGATACCTTCCAGCGCACCGCGGTTCCGAACATCCCGGTGCCGTCCCCGAAGACCGAGGGAATCGCGGTCTCCCCGTTGATGTTGATCCGGCCCTCACGGATCCAGTTCGTCCAGTTGCGGTCCAGGGCCGCGATGGTGACCTCGGCGCGCGCGCCCTCCGGAAACCCCGCGTCCAGCGTGCGATGCAACTCCAGGTTGTCGACGTCGGACAGCAGCTCGAGCAGGAAGTCGCCGGGGAAGACCATGTCGGTCACCTCGCGCCCGCGGCCGAGCACGGTGACCGGGAGGTACAGGGGATCGGACGACGGCCAGAGGCCGGGGCTCAGTCCGGAGATCTCCGCCTCGCCGACGTGGGCCCAGGCGCCGCCGACCGGAGCCCAGTTGAAGCGGTAGCCGGTGTCGGGCTCTACCCGGCAGCGGCCCTCCTCGACTGCGAGACCCTGCGGCACGAACGCGTCGGGCATGCGGCTGGTCCCCTCCAGCACGCCGCCGTCCGGCGTCGTCACGGCGAGGGTGAGCTCTTCGCCGGGCGCGAAGACGGCGGATGCCGCCGAGGCGGTATGGCAGGAACCGATGGGCCTCGGCTGGCCGTCCACGGTGTAGAACTCCTCGCGCAGCACCGTGCAGTCTCCCAGGGGGTCCTCTTCCTCCACCAGCGACAGGGAGCGTCCCGACGCGCCGGTGATGCGCACGGCAGCGCCCGCCGCTTCGGTCAGCACCTGCTGATAGGCCTCGCTGACCAGCGCGACGGCCCGGGTGTCGATGCGCGACGGGTCGGCGGGGTCGATGGTGAGCACGACCGTGACCGAGGCGACCGTCATCCTGTGGCCGGACCCCGTCGGCACCTCGGTCACGTCGCAGCCGGCAGCAACGACCATCATCCACGGCATGGTCAGCAGGAACCGCACCCGCGCCCCGGCACCCATCAGAACGACACCTCCAGGCCGAAGGTGGGCAGGATCGGGAGCATGTAGTTGTCGACGCCCGTGAGGTTCCCGCTGCTGTAGTGGCGCTGACGCCACAGCACGTTGTTGCGGTTGTAGACGTTGATCACGCTGATGTAGGGCGACAGGGTGCCCCATCCCCGGTACAGCGTCTTGCGCAGGCTGACGTCCAGCCGGTGGTATGCGGGAAGCCGCGCCCCGTTTCTGGGTCCGAGCACCGCGGTCCTGACGCTCGCATAGTCATAGCGCAGGTCGGTCAGCCGCTGCTCGTACTTGCCGAATCTCGCCAGATGGGCGGTGTAGGGCGCGCCCGTGCCCAGGTTCCAGCGCAGGCCGGCCTCCACGCCCCAGGGCAGGTCGCGCTGGATGGCCACATCGATTTCCAGACGCCGGTCGAAGATGGGCGGGAATTCGATAATCGGGGCCGGAACCAGGCCCGCGTCGGTGTCCTCGAAGGACCGCGTGGCTTTCAGAAGGGAGACGGACACCCATCCCCTCGTCTTTCCCGCGTCCTTGCGGACCAGAGCGTCGATCCCGATGGAGCGTCCCTCGCCGGACAGCAGATCGTCCGCCGGGTCCCGGGGATCGTCGGCCCAGTTCTGCGTGACCACGCCGTCGTAGGTGCGGAAGTATGCCTCTGCGGATGCGAACCACTCCCGGTCGCTGCCGAAGAAGCCCTCCGCACCCGCCTGGACCTGGTCGGAGATCAGTGCCGGCACGTATTCACCCGACAGGACCCACGCGTCCATGCTGATCGGCAGCCGCTCGTCGCGAAGAGAGTGCAGGAACTGGGTGTGGCGTCCGCCCGCCACGCGCACAGCCCAGCGGCCGTCGCCCAGGAAGCGCTTGACGGCGAGGCGCGGCGCCGGCACGGCCTCCCCCGGACCACCCCGCGGTTGCCATCTGTCCCATCGCAGCCCGGCCTCGACCAGCCACGGCCGCTTCGGTGTCCAGGCAACCTGCGTGTATGCGCTCGATTCCCAGCCGCTGCCCTCGCTGTTCTGGAAGTTCGGGGGGACGCCCTCGGAGACGTTGCGGCTTTCCCGGTGGGTGGCCGAGAATCCCGACTTCCATCGCGTGCGCGGCGTGGGACGGAGTTCCAGGTCGGCCCCGAGCGAAGACTGGCCGATCTCCGTCTCCACCCGCGTGTCCTCGTATTCCGTGAAGCCGAACCGGGCGCCGAAATGCGAATACGAGCCGTGGACCTCGAGTGTCCCGCCCCCGGGCATGAGATGGGTCCAGGATGCGCCGACGGCATCGTTGCCCCAGGGCCATCGCACGTTCCAGCCCGCGCCCTCGTCGTCCCCGAGATCGTCCACGACGGATTCGAGGCTCGTGAACAGGAACTCGAGCTCCCGGAGATTGATCCGGTCCCGGCCCGAGTACGCGTTGATGCGCACCCGGTCGCCTCCCTTCGTCCAGCCCTCGAAGATGGCCTGGAAGTCCGCAAGGGTGTACGGAAACGTGGATTCGGTCACCCGGGTCACGAGGTCCCAGTAGCTGCGGCGCGCCGAGATCTTCCAGCGCGCGGCGGCGAGCCCCAGGCCGTCGCGGGTTCCGGATGGGAGACCGCCCCGCACCGCGACGCGCGAGGAGATCAGACCGAGGCCGGCGTCGACGCCCAGGGTACCGTCGCCCACGTCGGACTCCACGAGCAGCACGGACGATGTGCGTCCTCCGTACTCCGCGGGGAAGCCCCCGGACCGGAGTTCGGCCCGCTCGACCATGTCCGGGTTGAAGACCGAGAAGAGCCCCAGCAGGTGGTAGGGATGGAACAGCGGCACCCGGTCCATCAGGATGAGGTTCTGATCGCCCGAGCCGCCGCGCACGTTCAGGACGGCGGTGAAGTCGGACACCCGGGTCACGCCCGGGAGCAGGCTGACGGCCCGAACCGGGTCCGGCTCCGCGAGCCCGGGCAGGCTCCTGAGCTCCTCCACGCCCAGTTCCTGCACGGTGATTCCCGCGGATTCCTCGAAGCGCGTCCGCTGGCGGCTGCGCCGCGCCTCGACGACCACGGCATCCAGCTCGATCGCCTCTTCCGCGAGCGAGATCTCGAGTTGGAGCTCCGTGTCCGGCGCCACCTCGATCTCCTGGTCATGGAGGCCGTAGCCGATGCGCCCGATGGTCAGGCGATAGCGGCCGGCCATGAGGTCGCGGAAGGTGAAGAAGCCGAGGGCGTCGGTGCCGGTCACGCTCTGGACGGTGGAATCCGCCAGCAGCCTCAGGCGGGCGGTCGCATTCGCCACCGGGACCTCGACCTCCGACCGCACCCTGCCGCTGAGGGTCGCGTCCAGGGGCAATGCCGGGACCGGCGCCCGGGGCACGATGATGACCTGGGACCCCAGCTCGACGTAGCCCAAAGCCGTGCCGGCGAGCAGCCGGTCCAGCGTGCGCGCAACGTTCTGTGTTGCGCAGTCGCAGTCGACGGTGCGGTCCGATGGGAGGAGGCTCGGGCTGAAGGCGATCTGCACCCGGGACCGCTCCGCGAGTTGGACCAGGGCTTCGGAGAGCGCTACTCGCTCGATGGAGAGGCGCGCGGCGGCGGCGAGCAGGGTGCCGGGATCGGGATCGACTCCGATCTGGCCGCGGAGTGCGGCAATCTCGGTGTCCTGGGCGGCGATGCCTGCGGGGAAGAGGGCGATTGTGGCGGCGACGAACGCCGATGCAGTCCGGCGGATCCGCTCCGGGTTCATCGACCCTCGTCCGTGTTGCGCGACAGCATCCGCACCCGTCCGTCGGCGATGCTGCACCGGGCGTCGATGACGTTGCAGATCACGGTCATGATCTCGTCCAGGGACCTGGATGTGAACCACATGGTCAGCGTGCGCTCCAGCAGGACGGGATCTTCCACCGCCACCTCCGCGCCGTACCGTCGCTCGACTTCCCGGATGGCCAGGTCCAGCGGCGTGTCCTGGAAGATGAGGAAGCCCTCCAGCCAGGAGGCCGCCTCCTCGATCGGAGGGGCCGCATGCACGGGGCCGGGCCGGCCTTCGACCAGGCTCGCCGACTGCCCCGCACCGACCTGCACTTCCTCGGTCGCGGTCCCGAGCGCGACGGTTCCCTCGACGACGACGACCCGGAGCTCGTCGGGTTGGGCGGCCAGATGAAAGCGTGTTCCCAGGACGCGCGCGGTTCCCGCCGCGGTGGTGATCCGGAAGGGTTGTGCCGGGTCGGTGGCGATCGAGAAGAACGCCTCGCCCTCGAGGGTGACGGTTCGCGCGAGTTCCCCCGTCGGGGTGCTGAGCCGGCTGGCGGGACCGAGGCGGATCACGCTGCCGTCACCCAGGCGGACCATCGCGGTCTCGCCGGGCCCGGTGATGAATTCCTGGGCGGCGAGGGCACCGGGTTCGGTGGTGCCTTCGGGGCGGTTGGATGCATGGATGCCCAGAGCGACGACCACCGCGGCCGCAGCGGTGGCCCAACCGGCAAACAGGCCGAAGCGGGAGCGCGCGGGTCGGCCACGCGCCCGGCGGTCGTTTGCGCGCCGGATGGAGGCCGCCCTCCGGGCTTCCGCCCTGCGGACCACGAACTCGGTGGTGGGCGGGGCGCCGGGCGCCACCTCCAGGTCGGCCGCGCGCCCGGCTTCGACCAGCAGGCCGAGATCGTTCATCTCCCGGCTCGCGTCCGGAGATTCGCCGAGCGACGCTTCGACCGATCGGTTCTCCTCGTCGGTCGTCTGGCCGCGCATGTATCGAAGAAGCAGTTCGTCCATCTCTCGTTCCTTCCGTGATTCCTGCAGTGTCCTACACCTGACAAGCGCACGGCCTGCCGGCGGCTACCATTCGACCGAGACGCGGGGTCGCGTCAGCCATCGGCCGCGGCCACCGCCCCGCGGACCGTCCTGAGCGCCGCGGACATCTGGTTCGCCACGGTCTGCGCCGAAAGGTTCATCACGGCGGCCGCCTCCGCGTGGGTCAATCCCCGCTGGAAGACGAGCTCGAAGACCTCGCGCCGGCGGTCGGGCAGAGCCGCCACCGCGGCCCGGAACCTGTCGGCCAGGAGCCTGGCGTCGAGGACGTCGGCCGGGGTCGGGGCGTGTCCGGCCCGCATTGCATCGTCCCGCCCCTGGCGGTTCAGCCACCGCCGCCGCACCGCCCGCCTGCGCTTCCGGTCGATGACCAGGTGGCGGACGATGCGGTACAGGTAGACCCGCGCGGAGCCCCGAGGACGCCACCCCCGCCTCCGCTCCCAGACCTGGATGAAGGCCTCCTGTGCCATGTCCCGCGCGAGGTCGACATCGCCCAACTGGCTCGCCGCGTAGCGCACCAGCTCGGGCCAGCACAGCTCCATCAGCCGGCCCAGGGCCGGTTCCGATCCGCCCCGGATCGCGTCCATCAGCGACGTCAGGGCGTCGTGATGCGCCGAATCCGGATTGGGGCTGGTCGCTGACATCTGGTGTTGAATAGTGTCGACTTGGGTCGGTCAAGGACAACGGCTGGTCCGAGCCTTCCGGAGCGGCTCGCGCATCCGACTCGCGGTGTGCCCCGGCTACGCTGGCGGCTCGCCCCGGCAACACCGGCTACTCCTGCAGAAATAGCGCATGGCGCCGCCCTCGCTACTACCGGAGAGGCGCGCACGACCATTTCGCGACCCGCCATCCGCAACAATACAGCGTGCGAGGCTGGCTGGCCCCGTACGCGGCCCCTACCATGTCCGGGTCACGCCATCGATCCGGAGGCCATCCCATGGAAGAACGCCGCCCACGCTTTTCGTCCCGTTGCGGGGTCTCCCTTGTCACGGTTCTTCTCTGCATCGCGGCGGGCGCCTGCATGCAAACAGGGGACGGGCCCTCCTCCGCCGACGCTCCCTTCGATGTCCTGATCACCAACGCGCGCGTGGTGGACGGCGCCGGCAACGCCTGGTTCCGGGCGGACGTGGGGGTGCGCGGGGACCGCATCGCCGCCGTGGGCCGCCTCTCGGGCCGCGCCGCCGCACGGACCATCGACGCGGGCGATCGCGTCGTCACCCCCGGCTTCGTCGACATGATGGGCCAGGGCAGCCTGGTGCTCATCACCGATCCGCCGAGCGCCGAGAGCAAGCTCCGCCAGGGCATCACCACCTACCTCTCCGGCGAGGGAGGCTCGGCCGCGCCCCAGAGCGCCGAGACCCAGCGCAACCCGCCCGTCATCGACGGCGACACGCTGCGCTGGCGCAGGTACTCGGAGTACTTCGCGATCATGGAGAGCTACGGCATCCCCATCAACGTGGTGCACGACGTCGGCCTCACCCAGGTGCGGCGCGTGGTCCTGGGCGATGAGGATGTCGCCCCGACTCCGGAGCAGCTCGAGGAAATGCGGGAGCTGGTGCGCGAGGGGATGGAGGACGGGGCCGTGGGGGTGTCCACTTCTCTCATCTATCCGCCCGCCATCTATGCGAGCACCGAGGAGCTCGTCGCGCTGACCTCCGTCGCGGGGGAATACGGCGGCGTCTACTTCACGCACATGCGCAACGAGAGCCATGCAGTGCTCGAGGCCATCCGCGAAGCCATCACCATCGGCGAGGGCGCGGGCGTGCCCGTGCACATCTACCACCTGAAGGCGGCGGGCCAGCGCAACTGGCCGCTGATGAACGAGGCGCTCGCTCTCATCGACTCAATGCGCACCGCGGGGATGGACGTCACCGCCGACATATATCCGTATATCCGGAACGGCATCGGGCTGGGGTCATTCCTGCATCCGCGCCACTACGCGCGCGGCACCCGGGCCTTTCTGGAGACGCTCTCGGACCCGGAGCTGCGCGCACAGCTGAGGACCGAAGTCGAGACCGATTCCGAGTGGGAGAACTGGTATCAGCATGTGGGGATGGACTGGAACAACGTGCTCATTGTGGCCGCGTCGGACGAGGTGGACCCGGACGTCATCAACCGGTCCGTCGCCGAGGCCGCGGAGGTGCTGGACACCGATCCCTGGAACGCCTTCTTCGATCTGGTGCAGGCCGGCGGCGTGAGCGTGAACCCGCTGAGCATGAACGAAGAGCAGAAGTGGGCCGCGTTCCGCGCGCCGTTCGTGATGATCGACACCGACGCGTCGCCGGTGAACCCGGCCTCCACCGCCAGCTCGCATCCGCGCGCCTTCGGGGCCTTCCCGCGGGTGATCGCCAAGTACGTGCGCGAGGACCGGGTGATCACCCTGGAGGAGGCCGTGCGCCGCATGACCTCGCTGGCCGCCCACCGGCTCGGCCTGTACGACCGCGGCATCGTGGCGCCCGGGATGGCCGCCGACCTGGTGGTCTTCGACCCGGCCGAACTGCGCGACATGGCCGAGTTCGGTTCGGGCGCGATGCGCTATGCGGAGGGGGTGGACTACCTGTTCGTGAACGGGACCCTGGTCATCGACGACGGCGAGATGACCGACGCGCGGCCGGGGAGGCTGCTCAAGCGCGCGGGGTAGGCCCCCGGTCAGGGCAGCCGTCCCGCAAACCCTCACGTAACGGCGGGTACAGGGTGGCGCGAATCACGGCAAGAGATCACGTAAGT
>JAJEBS010000240.1 GCA_022822425.1 Gemmatimonadota bacterium
CTGGCGAGGGGTGGCGCTGCCCCCCCTTCGATCCCCCCGGAAAACCACCGCTCCTAGCAGCGTTCGCGGTTAGGGCGTTCGCCCGCTTCCGCTTGGCCGAACGTTCCCGGCGGCCAAGTGCCGGATGTCTCACGCCGCCCCCCGATCACCGCCGGTCGAGGGCGTCAATTTCGCGGGCGAGTCCTCGTCGTGACCGGCGACCGCGTGGTCGGCGTTGCCACCGCTTCGGCGCCGGTCCCCCCGGCATCCGGGACGGACACCGCCCCTCCCACCCGCCGGGGTCGAGCCGCCGCGCCGACACCGATGGCGGAAACCCCAGGGGTCTAAGGGGAGCGGAGCGTCCCCTTGCCAGACCGCCGTGTTCAACACGGCGTCGGCTGGCTCCGACACAGTTAACGCCGCATCAAATCCTCGCAGTCGGCTCTTGGAGTAGATCGTATGTCCACAGCGTCGACTCGCAAGGCGTTTGAACCGAGACCGGAGTGGCGAGAGTCCGAAAGCAGGCCGTTCGGCTCCTTGACAAGCCGGCTTCGCGGGCGGCACACCACAACCGAGGGTGGGGCCTCCCAGCCTAGCTCGAAAGGTGGCGGCGCTGCCGGTGCAATGGCAGCATCGGCAGCTGCGCCCAGGAGCGTATAGGGATCGGCGAGACCCAGGTCCACTGTGTAGCCGAGGTCCGCGAGTGCCTGAAGGGTCACCGCGCTCGTCGGAACGTAGTCGCCCCAGCCCCACGACATGAGTTCGGATCCGAACACCTCGGTCCGCCAGTGACCGTTGCGGCCACCGTCCCCGTGTTGGTGCAAAGGAATCTTCGGCCCGGTGTAGCTCGTGCCGCCAGCCGCATCAAATGCTCCCTCTGCGAGCGGCAAGACGACGTACGTGTCCCGCACCTCTTCTTCCGTGCTCGGGTCTCTTATGTGACGGCGTATATGCCAGAGCGTACCGATCCCGAGGACATGCCCCAACTCGTGGCGCGCGGTAAGCTCAAGCTGCTGTGGGGGTCCACCATACCCCGTACTGAGAGTCACACGGCCGCGGTAGGGGATGCGATGCCGCAGGAGATCGAGCAGTCCGCTGATTCCTGCTCGGCTCGGCCCTTCGTCGACATCAATTACCACGACGATGTCGTCCACGATGGGCGGTAGGGTCGGAGCCCAGTCCCGGCGGAAGTAAGGGTCCTGCCCAAAAAGGTCGGGCGCTTCCGTATCCCGTAGTATTTCCATCCAGTATTCGGCCTCGGAGCGCATCGCTTCGCGCATGTAGCCGGGAGTTTCCGGGTGGAATACCAATTGGATCTGAAAGCCCGGTTCCGTTTCGCCGCAGGCGTAGCCGATCCAGCCGTCCCTCGATATGTACGACTCGAAATCCCCGGTTCGAGGTACGCACAGGCCGGTCGTGTACGACTCAAACAAATCCAGATCCAACGCCAAGACATCGGGAGGGATCTCTCCCCGGAGGCCGAGGTTGACGGCAACATTGAGTTCCTTGAGGTTCTCAAGCTGTCCCAATTCGGGCGGTATCGAGCCTGAAAGCTCGTTGTCGCTAACATCGAGTTCCCTGAGGTTCTCAAGCTGTCCCAATTCGGACGGTATCGAGCCTGAAAGCTCGTTGCCGCCAACGTACAACAACTTCAGACTCGTGTTGTTGCCCAGCTCGGGCGGTATCGGCCCGCTGAGAGCGTTCTCGAAAAGAAATAGCCAACTCAGATCGGAGAGCCTGCCGAGTTGTGGAGGGATTGGGCCGGAAAGGTTGTTGCGATACAGGGTTATTATCTGCAGGCTCGTATTGCCCAGTTCGCCGGGGATCGGGCCGCTGAGAGCGTTGTCTCCCAGGCTCAGGTAGACTAAATGAGTGAGCGTGCCCAGTTGCGCAGGGATCGAGCCGGTGAGACCATTCCGAGAGAGATCCAGGTAACTAACCCGACCACCCGACGTCGTCACGCCGTGCCAGTCCCGGAGCGGAGCGTCGGTGAGCCAGTTCTCGCTATTGACCCAGTTCGGCCCGTCCGTCGCTTCGTAGAGCGCTACCAGCGCCGCCCGGTCCGGATCGGACACGGTGATCTGCGCGGTGCCGCTCGCGCTCCCCGCCTCGGCCGAAATCGTCGCCGTGCCCTCCGAGGCACCGCGCACGAGACCGGACGCGTCCACGGTCGCCACCGATTCGTGGCTTGACGACCAGCTAAAGGTCGCCCCGACGACCGCATTGCCGTTCGCGTCCACCGCCTCGGCCGAGAGGTGCAGAGCTTCGCCCGGTGCGATCGAGTCCGCAGCCGGGGTCACAATGACGGAGTCCGTCGACTGCATCACGGTTACCATCGAAGCGCCCATCGCCTCGCCCGCTTCAGCAGCAACCGTAGTGACCCCGTTGCCCATCGCCGTCACCAGACCGGTGCCGTCCACTACGGCGACCAGAGTGTCCCCGGATGTCCACGTGAACGCCGTTCCCCCCACTGCGTGGCCGTTCGCGTCCATCGCCTCCGCTAACAGGCGTACCGTGTCCCCGAACGCCTCCAGCGTGTCGGCCATGGGTGAGACCACGACCGTTCCCGGTTGTTGCGCGACGGTCAAGGCGACCGTCCCTGATACCGCACCGACCGCCGCTGCTATCTCCGCCGTACCGTTTCCGACGGCCGTCACGAGACCGGCCCTGTCCACCACGGCGACCAGAGGGTCGTCGGACATCCACGTGAACGCCGCCTCCGCTACCTCGTGGCCGTTCGCGTCCACCGCTCCCGCCGACAAGCTCACCGTGTCCCCGAACGCCTCCAGAGACCTCGGCGGCGGCGTGACGCTCACCTCCGCCACCTGCTGCTCCACCGTTACTTCGGCACTCGCCGTCTGCGACCCGGAAGTTGCCGTCACTTGGGCGCTCCCGTTCGCCGCCGCTGTCACCAGCCCCCCGGTGTCCACGGTCACGATCGACTCATCATTAACGGACCACACGAACTCCGCACCTGTTACCGCATGCCCGTTCCCGTCCCGCGCCTCCGCCACGAACCGAGCCGTGTCCCCGAAAGCAACCAGCGTATGCGTAGCCGGGGCCACGGCCACCTCGGCAACCGACTGTTCCACCGCCACCTCGGCGCTCGCGGTCGCCGACCCGGCGGTAGCGGTGAGGGTCGCGCTCCCGTTGCCCACTGCGGTAACGAGCCCTTCCGTCACGGCGGCTACAGCTGTATCGCTGCTGTTCCACACGACCCCGACGTTGCCCATCGCCTGGCCGTACTGGTCGCTCACGGTGACGATCATTCTCGCGGTGTCGCCGATTGAGCGGAACGCTGCGGACGCTGGCGAAATCGCGACCTTGGTGGGAACGGGCGGGTCCGGTGTGGCCGGTGTCATCGGGTCGTCCCCGCAGGCCATCACCACCGCTACCAGCGCCGCGAGCAGAGCGGAGAACCCTGACAACGAACCCACATGGCGATCGACCGGGTGCCCCTCGGAGGAGCGCGGGCCGCCGGGGGATGCAGGCCTTGGCGGGTAGAGGGGCACCGGGACGGAGGGGAGGTGAGTTTCCATGGAGCGGAAAGTTCGCCACGGAATCGCTTTCATTGCAAGGCACCCGGCTGACGACTAACCGTCGCTAACCTCGGTCGGCGAAGTCACCGTGGTCAGGTCGGTTGCGCTGGAACCGGAAGGGTAGCCGCGCACCGGCGAAGGTCTCCACTGCTCGTTCGACAGATCCTCCTCCCATTCGGTCTCCGGTCAACTGCTCCAGAGGCCGGGTTCCGTTAGGTTATTGGGAGTGTCACACGTCTCAACCCAGAACGGAGAGCGTGCGCCATGCGTAATTCCGTCTCGCTGGTCGGTCTCATGGCCGACGCCCCAGCCACTTCTCAAACCACCTTGGGACTGAGAGGCGTCGTCGGCTTCGCGCCCCGACGGCCAAGCCTTTCTGGACGTGAGCGAAGTCGGTTTCGGGGAGCTTCGGCGACGAGGCGGCGCGGGGCGAGAGTCCCGCCATTCAAGTGCGGTTTTCCCGCTCTCACGGCTCGATCCAGCAAGGTCCAGTACACCGGTAGGAAACGCAGATCATGCAGTCCTGTATGACTTTAGAAGATTTCCTGCCTTGATTCAGGCCTCAGGTGCTCTGCCGGGCCGACGCTTTGGGGCTGTGGCTGGCAGAGCGCGTGCAGCCTCAGGTGCAGCTCGTGGTCCACTCGTTCAAGGGCGGCGAGCACCCGAATCAGGAAGAGCAGGAACAACAGCAGGAGCAGAAGGAGCAGCAACAGCAAGAGGAGCCGGAGCAACAGGAGGAGCCGGAAAAGCAGGCGAATCGGCAACGGGACGCGTCGGTCGTTCTGGTCACCGAGGAGGGCTCGCGCGTTTCAGCTGAAACGTCTTCGCGGCTCGCCTGCGATGCCGAGGTGGTGCCCATCGCGCGGGCGGGCGACGGATCGGTGCTCGATGTCGGGCGCCGCAGGAGGACGGTGGGCTGGAGGCTGCGCAAGGCGCTCGAGGCCCGAGACGGCGGGTGCCGCTTCCCCGGATGCGAGTCGCGCGCGCGCACGCACGCCCATCACATCACGCCGTGGGCCGAGGGTGGAGAGACCGCGATGAACAACCTCGTGCTCCTGTGTCCCTTCCACCACCGCGCGGTCCACGAAGGGGGCTGGCGGGTGGAGATGGACGAGTGGGGAGCCCCGCGCTTCCTCAACCCGCTGGACGTTCGGCTGCCCGTGGTGCCCGCCTCTCCGGACATCGGCGGCCTGGTGCCCGGCAACCCCTCGGCGCCCTCCGTGCAGGACTTCGGTCTGGGCGGTTGGCACGGCCAGGACGGCATCGACGCCTGGACCGGGGACTCGCTGTGGACGGGCGAGCGCATCGACTGGGGCTATGCGATGATGTGCCTCTGGAGGGAGAAAGGTGAGGGCTGCGGGGAGGGAAGAGAGACCAGCCGTCCCAACCCCGCGTCTACGCCCGCGCGATGTTGACCGATGCCAGGACACACGCAACGGATTCACGGAAGAGATGCGGGCCGACGGGGAGAACTGGGATGCGCCCGGCCTTGAGCACAGGGGCCATCTCCAGGACGTCACATCAGTGCAGGATATTGCGTGACCTCAGGTGGGCCGTCACCGGGCCGATCATGAGCCGACGGATGCGATAGCGGGTCCCGGCAGCACCGTCCCCTGCCGCTCTCTCGGGCGCCGGCTTCTGCCCGGCCGCGTGCCCGACTGTCTCGACCGCGTCCTCAACCCTCTCGATCACGCGGCACTCCTCCAGTGAGCGGAGGATGTGCAGGCTCTCGGGGCCCGAGGTCCGTACGACATCACAGTATTCGTCGACGGTCAGGGTTCCGTGGTCGAGGATGGCCTTGAGGGCGAAGCTCTGCGTCCGGTCCAGGTTGTCGATTCCCGAATCCAGCATGCTCAGCGGTTGTACGAGGAGGGTGCCCGGGGTCGAGGTGAAGTCGGCCGTACGCAGCCAGTGGAAGAGCGCCAGGCGAACCGATCCCCGAGAGGCGCGGTGCAGGCGCTGAAAGTAGTCCGCTTCGACGAGCCGTTCCTGCTTCTCCGCGCCCCGCAGCCGGCGGGTACGGCGCCGCAACGCCGCGCGCCCGTCAAGGGGTTCGGCGAAGCGCAGGGGAAGACCGCTCAGCCGGTGCCGGGCCAGAACGACCTGCTTCAGCTCTTCGGGCGACAGCTCTCCCAGATTGATCCGCTCGATGTCGTGCACGAAGGCCGGCGCCCGCTTCTCGACCAGTTGCCAGGCCGACGAGGTCATGGCCGCGATCCAGAACATCCTCGATTCGGTGCGCGACATGAAGGTCAGAAGGCGCTCGAACAGCCTGCTGCCCGCGGGCGTGCGCATGTGAAGATGTTCTGTCGCCTCCAGGATCACGAAGCCGGGAATCGACCCGGGCGGCGCCTTCCGGACCCGCTCCGCGAGGGAGTCGAGATCCAGCGCTTCCTCCAGACCCAGCCATCCGGCCAGACACGCCGCGAGACGTGCTTCGGTCGTGACACGGGTGGCGAGCGTCCGCCGCACGCCATCCGGGGCCTCCTCGGAGAGGCGGCTTGCCACGACGTTCAGGAAACTGGTTACGCCCGCGCCGGGCGATGCGATGACGACCAGGGACCTCGGCTCCCCGGTCGCTCGCCGGCTCCAGGCCAACGCCGCCGCGGCAAGGGCGTCTTCCCGTCCCGCCAGCAACCGGGCGTCAGTGAGCGGATTGAGCGAGAAAAGGCGCCTGTATACGACCGGGAGCGCGCGCGGGTACGCCTCCGCGTGCGCGAGAGAGTGTTCGCGGCGACCGGCGGCGGCCCGAGGCGCCTGACCGAGACCCAGGGTCGCGCCCAGTTGCCGAAGGAGGGCCAGGACCCACGATGCAGCCGCGGTGGCTCGGGCGCCGGCCTGAGCCGACAGCCACTGAGTCCGCTGCCACACCCGCGCGAACCCGGCCGCCAGAACTGTGCGAGCCTCCAGGTATCCGGCCGTCATCCGGTCCGCGGTGGCCTGCTCAATCAGCTGGCGCAACCCGCCCCCGACCTCGGCGGCGAACCTGCCCTCCGCCGTTGCGAGGGCTTCGCGGAGAAGTTGGCGCGCGGCGGCCGCCTTGTCGCCGGCACGGGTCAGGGCGTTAACGACCAGCGCGGTGGGGTGCGGCGTGTCCGGATCGCGCCGGTCCTGCGCCTCCGCAACGGCTGCTTCGTAGCCGTAGCCCGACACCTCCCGGAGTTCGGCCGCCTCCAGGTGTGCCCGGCGCATGGCTTCGCGGATGGCCGAAGGGGCGGCGCGCATGCGTTCCCGGCGGAGGAGATCGAACGCATGGAGGAAGGTCTCGCGGACGCGCACGGTGCGCGGGTCGGCCCGCGGCCTTCGCGGGGCATCTCCGGGCGCGGGGATGTCGTGGAGGGTCAGGGCTCCGGGCATCCGCTCCCGAACCTGGTCGAGGGCGTGGATTCCCTCCTCCACCGCGCCGGTCAGCGCCTCGAAGACGGCATCGGGTTCCGGCAGGCTGTCCTGGACGAGCGCGAGCGCGTGGTCGGTCCGTTGCCGTTCGGCCTCGAGCATCGCCGGCAGCTCCGCTTCGCCAGCGGACAGGCCCTCCGCACGCTCCCGACCCCGGCCCAGTTCGGTCGCTACGTCCGCCAGCACCGCATCCACGTTCCCAACGATGCCCGACCAGCCGCCCCGCAGCTCGCCGAGAATCCCATCGACGTCCCGCCGCATGGCAACCAGACCCAGGTACAACTCCAGGCGGGCCGCCGCTCCCTCCGCCCAGGCATCCCATTGCCCAGGCAGCTCCGGTTGGAGTCCGGCCCGCGGACGGCTGGAAGGAGGGTCCGCCGCGAAGGTGCCTGCCACGGCGACCGAGGCCGCGAGCAACTCCCCGAGGCGGCGAAAGTCGGCGCTCCGGGAGCGCCCGGAAGCCCGTTCGACCTCGTCGGCGAGCGCCTGCAGTTCGGCCTGAAGCGCCGCTCCGGCGGCGTGGTGGGTCCGGGCTCCGTCGGGCAGCTGCTGCTCCGCGGGGTCGGCGGTCCCCTCGGGCGAGTCCGCGGCGCGGGCCGGCGGCAGCACCGCGCCGGCCCACTCGGAACACGCGCGCTCGAGGTGCCCGAGCCATTCCGCGCGGTCGCGCTGGCTTTGCCTGAAGGCGCTCGCCTGCGCGCGCAGCACCGCCTGGTCAAGGTGCTGGCGGGCCAGCCTGGCCACCGGGACGCCGCGCATCCGGCCCCGCCACACGACCGGGCCGAGCACGCGCGCGGCAGTTCGCTTGATCGTGCGGATGATACCGACGCCGGAGACGCGCGCGGCCGAGGACGGCGAAGCCGGCGCGTCCAGGACCGCCGGCAGCCGCCCCAGCGCCGCTCGCGCGCCATCGGTGGCCGAAGCGAGCGAGCGATCAAGCGTGGTCGCCGCACCCGACCGGGCCAGCACGGCACGGAGGGGCTCGATCACCTCTGCCGAGACTGCATCGCGATACCGCGCCGCCGCTCCGGGCGCATCCTGGCCCGTCTCGCCGGCAGGCGTGCCCCGGACTCCCTCCCCCGCGAGCCCTTCCCGCTCTCCATCGCCGGGACCGGCACCCTCCGTTCCCTCGACGGAGAGGGCATCGAGTGCCCGCTCATGCGCACCCGCGGCGTCCTCCAGCGTCCGGCGAATGGGATGCCACACTTTCTCTTCGTAGCGCCGCCAGGCCTCGGCGAAGGGCTCGTGCACCACTGCGGAAATGCGGGCGACGATGTCGGAGTCGCCGGGTCTCCTGCGCGAGTGCCCGTTCATCCAGGTCTCCGCTCAGCCGAATCCCGGGCCTCCGGCGCATCGACCATCGGATACCAGTCGCGTTCCGGCATGAGCCCCGCGGTGCGGAAGCCATCGCGCGCGCGCTCGGTGATGTCGCTCTGCATCAGGAACTCGAAGCGGGGATCCAGCACGTAGGCCTTCACCCGCACACGGGTGACGAAGGTGGTGCGGAACTCGTCTCCAACCAGGACCACGATGGGCTTGTTCAGGAAGACGTACTGGGAGGTGACCGCGGCCTCGAAGGCGATCTCCCTGGCCCTGCGTTCGTCCACGCGGCCGGGCAGGTAGAGATCGGTCACGACCTGGCAGTTCAACTGTCCGGCGTTGGCGTTGGCGACCTGCTCCTCGACGACTTGCGAGTTGGGCACGGTGACCAGGTTGTCGTTGGCGGTGACGATGCGCGTCGACCTGAGGCCGATCGACACGACTTCTCCGTAGGTACCGCCGACCGAGATCTTGTCGCCCACCTGGAACGGCTGGTCGAAGACCACGATCAGACCCCCGAACACGTTCTTGAGCAGGTCCTGCGCCGCGATGCCGAGCGCCAGGCCCAGCGCCGCGCTCGCCGCCAGGAGCCCCTGGGCGTCGACCCGGAACACGGTGCGCAGGATGAGATAGGCCGCGATCGCCCACAGTGCCATGCGCGTGATGGGGATGAGCCACTTGATGGAGAGGCGGCGCTTGACGCTCCGTTCGGCCAGCGTCTCCAGGAACCATGCCAGCGCCCGGATCAGGAAGTGAAAGACGACGATGACGATCAGCGACCAGAAGATGCCGACCCCGAGACTCCGGACTTCCTCGGTCGCCTCGTCCAGGTCGAGGGCCGCGCCGGCGGTGTCGGCCTGGGCCGCGTCCGCCGCGCCGTCCTGCTCCATCGCGTCCAGGCGGGATAGTATCAACTGCTGCGCCGCGGTGATATCACTCAATTGGGCCGCGAGCGAGTCGAGGGTCGCCTGGGAAGCTAGAGCCTGCTGCTGGGCGCCGGCCGGTTGCTGAGGAGTTGCCGCGTCAGCTTCCGGGTCCGCGGCGAGCACCGCGCCCGGCTCCGCCTGCTGCTCCGGTGCATCCGGCCCGGCGTCGCCGACCGCCGTCTGCTCCGTGCCCGCCTCCGCCTGTTGCCCCGGTGCCGTGGCCTCTTCGGCGCCATCGACGCCAGCCTCCTCCATCCCCGTGATCACCACCGTGCCGGAGTCCGAGTCCGCCGGCGCGGAATCCGCGCACGCCGCGAGCGCCAGCGGGAGGATGATCCAGCCCGCGACGCGCGAGAGCAGCTTCGTGGCTTCGCCGTTCGTATCTCGTGCGGCCATCTGCAGGAGGCTTCCCGGGTAGAGTTGCGGCAACACTACATTATCGGCGCACCCGCCGCGCGCCCACCCCCGTCCGGCCCCTCCGGCAGCCCGCGCGCGTTCCACAGGTAGTAGACGACCGGGAAGAGCAGCAGCACGACGGCGCCCGACGTTACGACCCCTCCGACCAGGGGCGCCGCGATCCGCTTCATGACGTCGGCGCCCGCGCCCGCGCTCCACATGATCGGCATCAGCCCGATCACATCGGTCGCGATGGTCATCATGATCGGACGGACGCGCTTGATGGCCCCCGCCCGAATCGCCTGCGCAAGCGCCGCGCGATCGGTCAGCAGGCCGCGGTCACGGTAGTCGGCCAGCGAGAGGTTCAGGTAGAGCAGAAACACGATCGCGGTTTCGGCATAGAGGCCCGCCAGCGCGATGATCCCGATCCAGACGGCGATGCTGAGGTCGTAGTTCAGTACCTGCAGCAGCCAGAACGATCCGGCGACGGCAAACGGAACGCCCAGCAGCACGAGGCAGGTTTCGGCCGTGGACCGGTTGGACAGGTAGATCAGGACGAAAATCAGGACCAGGGTCAGCGGAACCACGTACATGAGACGCCGCTCGGCGCGCTCCAGGTACTCGTACTGCCCGCTCCACGCGAGCGTGTACCCCGGCGGCAGCGCGACCCCGGCCGCGACCGCCTCCCGCGCGGACTCCACATATCCGCCCATGTCCACATCGCGCAGATCGACGTACACCCAGGCGTTGGGCTTCGCCCCCTCGCTCTTGATGCTCGGGGGACCCACCACGTAGTCCATGGCCGCCAGCTGTCCCAGGGGCACCTGGTGCCCCTGGGGCGTCGTCACCAGGACGGTGCGCAGCGCGGGCAGATCGTCCCGCAGCTCGCGGCTGTACCGCAGGTTGACGGGGTATCGCGTGAGGCCTTCGACCGTCGTCGTGACGTTCATCCCGCCGATGGCCGTCCGGATCACCTCCTGCACGTCCCTCACGGTGAGTCCGTGGCGGGCGATGGCCTCGCGGTCGATGGAGAAGTCGAGGTAGTTGCCGCCCATCACCCGGTCCGCGTACACGCTGGCGGTCCCGGGAACGTCGCGCAGCACCTCCTCGATCTCGCGCCCCAGCCTCTCCAGCTCGGACAGATCGGGACCGGCGATCTTGATGCCGACGGGCGTGCGGATTCCGGTCGAGAGCATGTCGATCCGGCTCCGGATAGGCATGGTCCAGGCGTTGGTCAGCCCGGGAATCTGCAGGGCGGCGTCGAGCTCCTCGATGAGGCGCTCGGGTGTCATCCCGGACCGCCACTGGTCGCGGGGCTTGAGGGCGATGGTGGTCTCGAGCATGGACAGGGGCGCGGGATCGGTCGCCGTCTCCGCCCGCCCGACCTTGCCGAAGACGTGCTGGACCTCGGGGAAGGTGTAGATGATCCGGTCCGTCTGCTGCAGGATCTCGCGCGCCTCGGTGATCGAGACGCCGGGCAGTGTCGTGGGCATGTACAGCAGGTCGCCCTCCCACAGCGGCGGCATGAACTCCGACCCCAGCCGCGACAGCGGCACGGCGGTCGCCGCCAGCCCCAGCACCGCGGCAGCGAGGACCCACCCCCGAAACCGCAGAGCCAGCGAGAGCACCGGCCAGTATGCCCGGGCCAGGAGCCTGCCCACCGGGGTGCGCGTCGGCGGGCGGATCCTCCCTCGCACCCAGTAGCCCACCAGCACCGGAACCAGCGTCACCGAAAGGAGCGCCGCGGACGCCATCGCGTAGGTCTTGGTGAAGGCGAGCGGCTTGAACAGCCGCCCCTCCTGCGCCTCGAGGGTAAACACCGGCATGAACGACACGGTGATCACGAGGAGCGCCAGGAACAGCGACGGGCCCACCTCGCGCGCCGCCGAGGCGACGATCTCCCAGTGCGGCTTTCGGCCACCGTCCTGGGCGAGGCGCCGGTGGGCGTTCTCGACCATCACGATCCCGGCGTCGACCATCGTCCCGATCGCGACCGCGATCCCGCCCAGCGACATGATGTTGAGCGTCAGCCCCTGCATGCGCACCACGATCAGCGCCATCAGAATCCCGACCGGGAGCGCGATCACGGCCACGAGCCCGCTGCGCAGGTGGAAGAGGAACACCAGGCACACCAGGCCCACGATGACGAGCTGCTGCGCGAGGCTCATGCGGATGCTTCCGACCGCCCGGTCGATCAGCGCGCTGCGGTCGTAGGCCACCTCGATCTCGACGCCCTCCGGCAGGCCCGGCGTGACCTGGGCCAGCTTTTCCTTCACGTCGCGGATCACCTGCCGCGTGTCCGCGCCGGACCGCACCACGACGATGCCGCCGACCGTCTCCCCTTCCCCGTTCCACTCGGCGAGCCCGCGGCGTCCTTCCGGCCCCACGCTCACGCGCGCCACGTCCTCGAGCAGGATCGGCGTCCCGTCCGCGCTGACACCGAGGCCGATCCGGCGAATGTCGTCCACCGACCGGATGTAGCCGAGGCCCCGGATCATGAATTCCCGCTCGGCGACCTCGATGAGGCCGCCTCCCACATCGCTGTTGCTCTCCTGAATGGCGGTGCGGATGGCGGAGATGGACAGATCGTACGCGCGCAGGCGATTCGGGTCGACCGTGATCTGGTACTGGCGCACGAAGCCGCCCACGCTGGCCACTTCCGAAACCCCGGGCACCGCAGTCAGCTCGTACTTGAGGAACCAGTCCTGGATCGCGCGCAACTCCCCGAGGTCATGACGGTCGGATCTGAGCGCGTAGACGAAGGCCCAGCCGACGCCGGTGGCATCGGGTCCGAGCCGGGGCGTAATGCCCGGCGGCAGTTGCTCGGAAAGGGCGTTCAGGTACTCCAGGACCCGGCTTCTGGCCCAGTAGAGGTCGGTTCCGTCCTCGAAGATGACGTACACGAACGACACCCCGAAGAACGAGTACCCGCGCACCACCTGAGCGAACGGCGCCGCCAGCATCCGGGTGGCGACGGGGTAGGTGACCTGATCCTCGACGATGCGCGGCGCCTGGCCCGGATACTCGGTCTGGATGATGACCTGGACATCGGAGAGATCCGGAATGGCGTCGATGGGGGTGCGGGACAGCGAGAAGATGCCCGCGGCCACGACGGCGAGGGCGCCGACGAGGATCAGGGGCCGGTTTCTGATCGAGCCGTCGATGATGCGCGCGAACATGACCGGCCTCCGTCAGCGCGCGGGCGGCATGCCGGAGGCCGCACCGTGCATTGCTTCCGCCCCGCGCGGCGGGGACCCGTGCGAGCCCGGCATCTGCCCGTGCTGCATCTCGCCGTCCGCAGCGGGCTGCCCGGACTCCGCACCGCTCAGCAGCTGCGAGATGGCGGCCTTGAGGTTGGCGTCGGCGTCGATGAGGAACTGCGAGGAAACCAGAACCTGCTCTCCCGGAGCCAGCCCGGACGTCACTTCCTGCATGCCCTCGCTCTCGGTTCCGAGCAGGACCTCGCGCGGCTCGAACACGCCCTCGCCCTTTGCCACGATCACCACCGCGCGCGTCCCGCTGTGGAGCACCGCCTCGGCGGCCACCATCACCGCGTCGGACGCGCCGCTGGACCGTGCCGTCACGTCGACGTACATCCCGGGCCGGAGCCGCAG
>JAJEBS010000325.1 GCA_022822425.1 Gemmatimonadota bacterium
TTCCAGGGCCGCACCGGATCCAACCCGGACGAGAACCGGGCGCTGATGGCGGAGGCGAACGCCGATCCGAACGCGGTCATCGCCAACCTGAACGAGGCGGTGAACTTCCTGCGCGCGCGCGACGACGTGACCGGCGCGATCGGCACCATGGGGTGGTGTTTCGGCGGCGGCATCGCGCTAAGCTACGCGCTGGGGGGCGAGCATCACGACGCCACTGCGATCTTCTACGGGCGGCTGGTGACCGATCCGGAGGTGCTGGCGGCGATCGACCACGAGGTGTACGGCACCTTTGCCGAGATGGACGGCGGGATCCCGCCCGACCAGGTGAACCAGTTCGTGGACGCGTTGCGCGCGCAGGGCATCGAGAACGACGTGCACATCTACGACGCTGTCAACCACGGATTCTGGCTGCGCGTGGACGATGATCCCGATCTGCGTACCGGGCCCGCGCAGGACGCATGGAACCGGCTCAAGGCCTACCTCGAGCGCACGCTCGCGAGCTGATTCCAGGTCAGGATGGAAGGTGTGCGGTACGGGTCGGTTGCCGTCGGTCTGGCGTTGGCCGTGCTGCTTGGCGCGGGACGAGGCGCGGCTCAGGAGACCTCCAACCCTTTCGCCGGCTTCGAGACCCACTTTCTCTCCAACGGCGTCAAGATCTGGTTCAAGCAGCTTCCCGGCGCGCCCAACGTCTCGGTTAGCGCGGGAGTGCCGGTGGGATCCGACGCGGATCCGCCGGGGAAGGAGCAGCTCGCCCACTTCACCGAGCACATGCTCTTCTCCGACCACGACGGCCGCACCGAGCAGGAGATCAAGGACGCCGTGGAAGGGATTGGCGGGCGGCGTAACGGCTTCACCTACGGCGACCACACCTGGTACTACGTGACCATCGGCCGGGAGCACGGGCTGTTCGCCATCGAGTGGCTGGCCGGCATCCTCTCCCCGCACGAGATGGACCCGGCCGTAGTGGACCGCGGGCGGCAGCCGGTCGAGAACGAGATCCGCGCCCGGCCACGGGAGTTCTTCGATTACCTCGTGGCCACGCTCAACCCGGGCTGGCTCGCGTTCCCGGACTTCTGGGAGCGCGAGTTCGGCATCGAGCGGCTGCGCGCCCCCTTCCCGGACATGTGGCGGAGCCTGCAGGGCATCACCCCGGAGGATCTGCGCGGCTTCTACGACCGGTACTACTCGCCCGCGGTCATGACCGTCACGATCGTAGGGGACCTCGACCGGGACGAGGCGCTCGACCGCGCGCAGCGCACCTTCGGATCATTCCCAGCGCGACCGGCCGAGCGCTGGGCGACCACGGCCGAAGATCCGGGGCGCGGGCGCTCCACGTACCAGTGGGGGTTCCAGTCGACGGCCGGTTACCTGTCGCGCCACAAGCTCTTCTACGCCAACTCCGACGAGTTGCTGACGGCGATGTTCGTCCGCGACCTGCTGAACCGCCGGCTCAACCAGCGCCTGCGCTACGGGGAGCGGAAGGCCGTCTACGGCGCGAGCGCCAACCTGGTGATGCGCGGGCCGGCAGCCTACCTGCAGGTGAGCAGCCGCATCGACGAAGACGACTACGACTTCGCCAGCGCGATCATCGACGAAGAGATCGAGTACCTGCGTTCGGGCTCGCTCGGCACGGCCGAGTTCGAGGCCGACCGCGCCGCGGTGATCGAACGCCTTCGCGGCGCGAACCAGACTGCGGAATCCCTCAACAGCTGGACCCGGCAGGTCTTCTACGACCCGGCCACCTTCACCGACTTCCCCGACGTCCTCTCCTTCTACGAGAACCTGAGCCAGAGCCAGGTCGCGTCCTTCGCGGCGCACGCCTTCGACGAGTCACGCCGGGTCCTCTCGGTGTCGCGAACGCAGCCGGTCAGCCAGGGGATGGCCGTGCTCGCGGTGGCGGTGCTCATCTGGATCACCCTGAAGGTGGTCGCGTGGGCGCTGACCAGTCCCGTCCGGATGAAGGACATCCGCTACGTTGCCCATTTCCGGCTGCCGGTGGTGCTGAGAACCGCGTACGCGCTCGGGTTGATCGCGGTCACGCTCGCTCTGGGACGCATCGCCGCGGCGGGGATCGGTTGGGGGGTAGACCGCTGGCTCCTGCCCGTGGACGACTATGTAATCCAGCACGCCACCATCGCCGGGATGCTGGTCGCCGGACTCGTGGCGACGGCCCTGCTTCTGACATCGTCCCCGCGCAAGCTACTCATCTTCGAGGATCACCTCCGCATCAAGTCGCGCGCCTGGCGCTCGCGCATCCTCAAGGCCGGGGACATCGAGGAGATTGTGCTGGAGCGCGGCCTGGGCGCCTGGATGAGCCGTGAAATCCTGCGGAGCCCTCCGCTCGCGTTCGGCCTGATCGGCCCGGGCATTCACCTGCGGCCCGTCAAGGGACGAAGCTATTTCTTCCGCAGCCGGGACACGACGGAACTGGCCGAGGTGCTGGGTTCGTGGTTGGGCAGGCCGATCTCGCAGCGACCACTGAAGAAGCGCAGGACGTCGAGGAAGGGCGAGGATGCCGCGACGGAAGCTCGGGCCGCGCCGGGGGCTGGGGCCAGGGTGCCCGGACCGGCAGCCGGAGCGACGTCATCCCGCACCACGCCCGCCGTCACGACACCGGGCGTCACATCCGCCGCAGCCGCGCGCGGCTCCGCGCCCCCTCCTCCTCCCGGTCCCGCAGACCCCGAGGAGGACATCGACTTCGACAGCATCGGCCTCACGGAGGAGGAGATGCGGGAGCTGCTCGGGGAGGACTAGGGCTCAGCCGATCTCCGCCAGCGCCGCCATAACATCCTCGTTGCTCGGACGGATGCGGTAGTCGACCTCGATGAACTTCCAGCGCACGACGCCTTCCATGTCGATGACGTAGACGGCGGGGTGGGGGACCGGGCGCCGGCTGTCGGCGTTGAAGAGGCCGTAGCGGTCGATCACGGCGTGGTCCGGATCGGCCAGGATATGGTAGTCGAGGGTGCGGCCCTGTTCGGCGGCCACCCGGTCGATCATCATCTGCTGTTCCGGGCGTTCATCCACGGAAATGGCGAAGATCTCCGCGTCCGCTTCCTGGTCGGCGTCCAGCAGTTCACTCAGCTCCCCGAGCTGACCGGCGCACCAGGGTCACCAGTGGCCGCGGTAGAAGGCGAGGATGACGTTCTTCTGCCCGCGGAAGTCCGAGAGGGTGATCACGTCGCCCGAGTAGGCGAGGAGCGAGAAGTCGGGGGCGGCATCGCCGACCGCCACTCGACCGGTGTCCTGGCCGGGCAGGTCGCGGCCGTCGGCGGGGCCCAGGTCGGCCGTTTGGCCGACGGCGGCGGGCGCGTTTTCAGGCGAGGCCGGTGCGGCGCCCTGGCGGCCGGCCAGCAGGTAGTAGCCGCCCAGCAGAACCACCGCTGTTGCGATCGCGATTCCGGTGCGTCGCGTCATCATCTTTCTCCGCGGGATGGATTTCGGTGCGCGGCCCGGGCGGGTCGCATGGAGTCGCGCGCGGACCTGGCGGTGCGTGAGGGTTGGGCTCAGCTGCCCGTGAGGCTGACGTAGACACCGCGCACGAAGCCCTCGGGATTCTCGCCCCAGGTGGCGTCCAGATCGGCGGTGGGAGCCGCGGCCACCACTTCGTCCTCCGTCATCCCGTCATCGATCATGCCGCTCACCCGCTCGCGCACGGTGGTGAGCATGTCGCGGTAGGCCCGGAGCGAGGTCTGGTCGGTGATCTCGCCGTGTCCGGGGATGATGCGCGAGTCCGCCGTCGTGTTAGCCAGCGTGAAGTCCGCGATGGCGATCACGCCGCCCACGTTCCCGCCGCTGTCCACGTCGATGAAGGGATAGCGTCCGTTGAAGAACGTGTCTCCCATGTGCACGGCGTTGGCGTTGGTGAAGAACACGAGCGCGTCGCCGTCGGTGTGCGCGTTGGGCATGTGGTTGACGCGGATGTCCTCGCCGTTCCAGTGGAAGCTGACCCGGTCGTTGAAGGTCACGACCGGCAGCCCTTCCGGCGCGACCTGCTGGGAGCGTCCGACCAGGTTGGCGAACTCGGCGGGATTGAGGCGGCGGTACACGTTCTCGTGCGCAACGATCAGGGCGCCTTCGCGGCCCAGGTTCTCGTTGCCGCCGGTGTGGTCGCCGTGCCAGTGCGTGTTCAGCACCCAGCGCACCGGCTGGTCGGTGACCTCAGCCACCGCCGCGAGGATCTTCCCGGTGAGCGGGGCGAACTGGTCGTCGACCAGGAAGGCCCCGTCGTCTCCCACCGACAGACCGATGTTGCCGCCCGCACCGAAGAGGACATAGAGGCCATCGGCGACCTGCTCCGTGCGAATCTCGACCTGCGAAAAATCCTGCTGGGCTGCAGCCGACAGCGGAGCGAGCGCCAGCGCGCCGACCACGACCGGCATCGCGCGGAGCATGCGCCCCCCGGCCGTCATTGGCAGACCTTCCGCCCGGTGAGGAAAACCACTGCGGCACCCACCAGGGCGATGCCGACCGACGCCGCGTTGGCACTGACGACGAACCAGATCACCCCGTAGGCCATCACGAAGGTGGCGACCAGCAGGACGTAGAAAACGAGGGGATTGTGACGGGGAGCGGCCATCGATCGATCTCTCGGCTGGGAGTGCGCAGGCAGGGCCCGTCCGGACGCGCCGGACAGGGTTGTTCAAGTCGAATCTGCCCAGCCCCGGATGGCGTGTCAACGATGGCGGAGATGCCTTCGGAGCCCGGACTGTTGTCCGATCCGGGATTCCATCCGTATTCTCCTTTCCGTAGCAAGTGCGCACGAACAGCGGGACTCGCATGGCGTTCGAGATCAGGCTTCAGCGGGACGTTGCCGCGGAGGTCCGCCGCGTTGCGCGGGAGGAGGTTGACCGGGCCATGGCGGCGCTCGACGGAGCGCGCGAGGGGAAGGCCAGGGGGATTCATGACGCGCGCAAGCGCTTCAAGGCCATTCGCGCGCTGCTGCGGCTGGTCGCGCCCCGGTTGGGGCCCGCCTTCCGGCGGGAAAACCGCTTGTATCGGGACGCTGCCCGCCAACTGGCCGGGATGCGCGAGGCTCAGGCGACTCTGGAGGCGCTGCACCGGCTGGGAGCCTCCGGGGATGCAACCCTGCGCCGCGAACTCGAGGCCCGCGACCAGGCCCGGCGAGCGCTCCGGCTCCACGACACCGATGCGCTCGAGGTACTGTCGCAAGATCTCACGGAAGCCAGGGAGCGCGTCGCCGGATGGCCTTTGGCAGGAGGGGGATTCGAGATCATCGAACCCGGCCTGCGCGCGACCTATCGAAGGGGGTGGAAGGGTTTCCGGCGCGTTCTCCGAGCCGCGTCCGCAACGGCGCTCCACGAGTGGCGCAAAGACGTCAAATACCACCGCCACCAACTGGAGCTGCTGATCCGGTTGTGGCCCGATGTCCTGACAGGGGCTGCGGCGAGGGCACGCAGGCTGGGGGATCTGCTGGGGGATCATCACGATCTGCACGAGTTGTGCGCGCTGCTTTCGACATCGCCCGCACTCGCCGGAGGCGCGCGCGAGTGTGAGTCGGTGCTGGCGGCGGCGGAACTTCGGGCAGGCAAGTTGGAGACGCGCGCCCTCGCGGTCGGGGGGCTGGTCTACGCGGAGAGGCCGGGACGTTTCATCGCACGGATGGGCGCCTGTTGGGATACCCGCTCCGGGGGCCGGGCCTGACGGGGAACCGAGCCGGCGGGCGGGGCCACAATGTTAGGTTATGCCTTCGCTTGCATCGTCCTCCAGCACCGCCACGCCGATGAACCGCGCCTACTTCACGCCCGCCGCCTTCGAGTTCATGACCGAACTCGCCGCAAACAACAACCGCGACTGGTTCGCCGTGAACAAGCCGCGTTACGAGGCGGATGTAAAGGGGCCGGCCCTCCGGTTCATCTCGGATTTCGGACCCCACCTCACGCGCATCAGTGCCCGTTTCCGCGCGGATCCCCGGGCCAACGGCGGTTCCCTGTTCCGCATCTATCGGGATACGCGCTTCTCCCGGGACAAGAGCCCGTACAAGACCCACACCGGCATCCACTTCCGGCACGAGGCGGCGAAGGACGCCCACGCGCCCGGCTTCTACCTGCACCTGGAGCCGGGCAGCGTCTTCGTGGGCTGCGGCATCTGGCGGCCCGGGGGTCCCGCGCTGAGGAAGATCCGGGAAGCCATCGACGAAGACCCGGATGCGTGGCTGTGCGCCTCCAGGGACGAGGGCTTTCGGGCGTCGTTCGAGCTGTCGGGCGATTCCCTGATCCGGGCCCCCAAGGGCTTCAGCGTGGACCATCCGCTTATCGTGGATCTCCGGCGCAAGGACTTCATCGGGGTCGCGCATCTCAGTGAGGAAACGGTCTCCTCGGCAGCGTTTCTGGAGACGTTCGCCGAACTGTGTCGGGACGCCGCGCCGTTCCAGCGCTGGCTGTGCGGGGCGCTCGGTGTGGGGTATTGAGGTGCTGCGGAGCGCGGGTCCATGGTCGGTCCTTCCAGAGGCCGTAGATGCTCACCCACACCATGGCCCCGCACATGTGCACGGGGAGCCGCTCCACCAACGCCCATTCGCCGTGGAATGCGAACCACCAGTGTTTTCCACGACGGTGACGAGGAGCAGGCCGATCATGCCCCGCTTGATGCGGCGTCGGGTTTCTTCGCTTCCCGACTGCCCGAGGCGAATGGCCATGTAGCCGGAAGCGGCGAGCACGGCCAGCGAGAGAAGATGCGGACGCCCGAGGATCACCAAAGGGTCACTGGGTTAGTGCGGCGAGCGGGATACGGGAAGAGCCCGGGATCGGGGCGCAGTTCCCGCTAACCGCCGGACTTCGGTACCTCCGTCTCCACGAGGATCACGCCGGAGGCGGAATTGGGATAGCGGGACGCCGAGGCCGGGCCCCGCAGGATGCGGATGCGCCTGACGGATGTAGCCGGGATCTGGTCCAGCGCCCGAATGGCCTGACCCGGGCCACCCGCATCGATTCTGATTCCATCGAGGAAGATCGAGGGCTGGTCCGACGTATAGAGCGACTTGGCGCCGCGAAGCCGTACCCGGAGACCAGCTCCTGACATCCCGTCCTCCCGGCTGACGCTGAGGCCGGGCATGCTGCGCAACAACAGATCGGCGGCGGTCTGGACGCCCTGGGCACCGGCGTCCGATCCCGAAATCTGCGATTCCGAGTGGCCGCGGCGGTTGCCGCGTCTCGGGCGATCCGGCGTGCCGACGATCTGATCCAGCATCGCGCCGACGCGGTGTAGGCGGAACTGGACCAGGGTGGCTTCCAGCGGCGTGATCTCCAGTGTCTCAACGAGAGAGATGAACGCACCCTCCTCGATGCGGATGACCACGTCACCCGCCGGTACCTCCGTCAACTCGAAACGGCCCTCTTCGTCCGTTCGGGCACGCCGACTGAAGTCATGAAGCGCCACCAGCGCCCCCCCGACCGGTTCGAGGTTCGCTTCATCGACCACCACACCGATCACCGAGCCGTGCCCCTGGGCTCTGGCGCGCTCCGGAGCCAGGAACCAGCCCGCCATCAAAGCGAGAGCCGGCAGGGTCCGGATGATCGGACCCCGCCAGACCCACGCGGTCCCGCTGCATGCACTCATTGACGTCCTCAGGGATGAGCCCCGGTTTGGTCGTTCGCGTTGTATTCGATGTCGATGATACCCGTGAGTAGGGTTGCGGAGCCCGTACGGGGGCGGGCTTCACTCCGATAGTCACCTCTCATCGGGAGGTCAGCAGGCGAAACTCCTCGGTGTCGCGTAGCCCATTGAACGCTGCGCTCGCGCGCGCTTCCCCTCTCCAGATGTCGCGGATGCGGATCGCCGCCCGCAGCGAGTTGAGCGCGTCCCGGTCGCGGGCGGCTTCCGCGTACCACTCGGCCAGGGTGAAGAGATAGCTGTCGCGGTGCGGATACAGGGCGAGTGCCCGCTCCAGCGCCGCGATCGCATCTTCCGCGTGGCCCTCGGCCATCAGTTCCTCGGCGCGTTCGGCCTGCCGGGGCGCCAGGCTGATATTCAGCAGGCGCCGCAGTTCACGGTAGGGATCCACGGCGTCGTCGACCCGGATGTCCACCCACTTGTCGGTCGTGCGGGTGCCATCGATGGGCTTGACCACGTAGATCCCCGCTGCCTGCATCCCGCGGGTGTCGCCGCCCGCAGCCTCACCGGCCTCCAGTGCCGCCATCAGTTTCTCGGCAAGTTCGCCCTCCGTCTCCTCGTAGGCCCGCGCCATCTCGGTAATGACCTGACGGCCCGCCAGCGTGTTGCCCTGCACCGAGTAGTTCGTGCCCAGGATGTGACCCGCAAACTGATTGGGCCGGGAGACGCGGTCGGCTCCGGTGTGGGCAGCGACCCGACCCTGGGTGTCGATCACCGCGACCTGCCGCACGTCGCGCCCAGGGTCCTCATCCGTAATGATGCGCACGACCTCCTCGGGCGTCCTGCCCTCCCGCAAGAGCTCGATGGCACGCGGCCCGTAGGACTGGTTGGCGGACGCCTGAGTGGCGATCGCGCCGACGCCCGCCACGGCGTACGGCACGATCGCCCCCGCCCGGAAGGCCCGCGACTGGACTCCGACCCCGAGTTCCTGCGTCTCGGGATCGAAGCCGATAATCGAGAAGGTGGAGACGTCTTCGTCGCCGAGCGGGTCTGCGGCCTCGGGGTCGCGCAAGCCCCCTGGATTCCTGACTGCCTCCGGGTCGGGGGCCGGTCCGGGATCGCCGCCACCCACCAGGCGCAGGAACTCCGGATTCTCGTAGAGGCTGGCGAAGTTCTGGTCACGCGGCAGCGTGCGCACCCGTCCGGGATTCAACTCCACCGCCCGCCGGAGTGACTCGAGCGCGTCTTCCGGCTGTTCCATGCGCGCCTGCGCGGCGGCAAGAGCCACCCAAGCGTTGTCGTTCTCGGGCGACCTGTCGCGCGCGGCGGCGGCGGTGGCGAGCGCGTCTTCCACCTCGCCGCCCGCCAGGCTCGCGTTGGCGTTGCGCACCATCTGGCCTGACCGGAAGAGGTTGAGCACGCGCCGCAGCTCCTCCAGCGGCCGGGGGTGGTCGTCAACCCTGATGTCCACGACCCGGTCGCTGAATCCCCCGCTACCCGCACGAGGGGCCACCACCAGAATCGCACCCGATTGCTTGCCGCGCGCGTCACCCCCCGCCGCCTCCGCGGCGTCGAGCGCGTCCATCAGCCGCTCCGCCAGCGGACCGCTGGACGACTCGATGGAAGCCGCCATAGCGTCGACCACCTCGGGACCGACGAGGATATTGCCCTGAGCGCAGTAGTCCCGGCCGCACCGGTGACCCTTCCAGTCACTGGCGCCGGTTCCGGACCAGGCAGCCGTGCGACCCTGCGTGTCCAGGATCGCCACTTGCCGTCGGTCGCGTCCATCGTCGCTCGCCACCATCATGTCGAGCGCCTCCTGTGGGCTGTAGCCGCGCTCGATCAGGTCGATGCCGATCGCGCCGTACATGGGGTTGGCGGACGCCTGGTGAGCGATGACCGCCACGCCCCCTTTTGCGTGCATGGCCCGGTTGCCGGCGGCGAAGGCTTTGGACTGGACGCCCATTCCGAGTTCACCGGTCGCGGGATCGCGGGCGATGATCGAATAGGTTGCCAAGTAGTCGGGATCGTATTCCTGGGCCGCCGCGGCTGTGGGCATCCACGCCTGCAGCAGTGCGAGAGCGAAGAGAGCCGCAGCCGCGCGGCGCCCCTTCACGAAAGTGATTCTCTCAAGTAACCCTGCCATGCTCTTCGCACTGCTCATGAGGTCAGCTCCACCGAGGCCACCGGATAGCATGTCGTGCTTCCGTACGACTGACCGTATTGGTCCACTCCGTTCGGATGGTCGGAGCCGGGCTCACCCAGCATCGGCACCTCGAACCGGGTGCCGCGCCAGCGCAGGTGGTCGCGCAGGCGGTGGCCGCCCTCGACGAAGAACTCGCGGCGCCGCTCCTCGATCACTTGCCGAATGACGTCGTCCTGCGTGGGAATGTCCTCCTCCAGGATGGGCGGGATCCCGGCCTTGGTATGGAAGTCGTTCAGGATCGAACGCGCCCGCGCCAGATCCCCCATCAATGCGGCAGCCTCGGCGATGAACATCTGCGCCTCTTCGTATGAGGCGATGCGAACATCGTCCCCGTACGAGTTGACCTTGTCGTGACGCCACACGATGGTGGCGTTGTCGTGGCCGATGAAGCCGGTGTTCATGATGTTCACGCGTGGGTCGGGCACGCCCTTCCACCTCAGGTCGCGGAAGCTCGGTGCCACGGTGCCCACCCGGTTGGTCTCCAGCCGGTTGACGTCGAAATGCTTGTTCTCACGCCTGGCGTCCCCGTCCTCGCGGGTCGCGTCGAAGCGGAACCCTTCGGGAACCAGTTCGGCATCCGCGATGACCTGGGAATGCTGCTCCAGCCCCAGATTAGCCCGGCTGCGCCCTACCCGGGCGGCGTTCACCAGGTGGTCAAGGCCCGCGCCTCCCGCGATGGAGAGCGCCTCTGTAAAGTGCTCCACCGCAATCTGTAGTAGCTCGGTGGGCGTGTACGTCTTGTCGCCCGCGTCCAGGGGCGTGCCGCAGAAGCCCTCCCCGAAGGCGACATAGACGAAGCCGCTGTAGGTCCGCATTTCCGCCATGTACTGTTGGCGGTCGCGCACGTCGGCGTCGCTGAAGGTCTGCAGCCGGTTGAAGTGGCTCTCCAGCATGAAGCGAGCCGTGTGCATCGGCGTGAACAGGCCGTAGTTGGCCTGGCAGCCGTCGGTCGCGTATCGGGGGAAGTCCGGCGGAATATCCCGCAGCATCTGCCGCCGGGAGCTGAAGTTTCCCGACGACTGTATGTACTCGTCCGAGTGCGCCGCCGCTCCGGCGACGTAGCTGTCCCAGACGCACTCGAAATCGCCGATCGCCGACACCCTCATGGTCCCGGCCAGATCCGGCGTTTCGATATCCACCGCGGTCACGTTGCCCGGAAGCGCGACCTCCAGGAGGTCGGCAGTATCGCACGCCTCAAGCGTGAGCGCAAGAGGAATCGACACCAGCATGAGTACGAATCTCAGCGCCCTTGGCGCGTCTTTCAGTTTATTCATCAAATTGCCCTCATTCGCAGTTCCCGTGATGCGCAACAGTCCTGGTCCCTTCGCTCGCCCCGCCATCAGAAGGTCAACCTCAGGTTGAGCAGGAGGCGCTTGAACAGCGGGAACGCGTCCTGAGTATAGGCGGCCAGCCCACCGGGATCCGTGCTGGTGCGACCGCTGGTCCGGGCTTCAGGCTCCACGATCTCCTGACCGAATCCGTATTTCTGCGCCCGCCACGGCATCCAGAGATTCTGCCCGGAAAACGTGAGCGTGGCCCGGTCGGCGGAGATGTACCCGGCGATTTCGGCCGGAATCGTGTAGCTCAGCGAGACATTGCGCAGTCTCACGATGCTGGCGTCGAAGAGACCGCTCTGGTTGCTCCCGATCGCGCCCAGGGCGTCGTAGCCGAGCAGGATGGGATCGGTCCGTTCGTGGATGGCCCTGGTGTTGCGGAAGAAGCTGTGCGCCGCCGCGGTGAAGCCGTCGATGATGTGATGGCCCCCGACGTAGTCGAACTGCGTGAAGAACTGCACGTTCTGGAACAGCGTCACGGTCGTGCTGAGCGAAGCTTCCCGGGTGGGAATCGGCGTGCCCCAGAACACCTCCGGCGCGTTCGACGCATCGCACGGAACCGCAGGACCGCCACCCCGGGTGAGCCTCGTTCCCGGCCAAGCGATCGCGCCGCTTTCGCACATTACATTAGTCGCTACGCCTGTGTTGGGTCCAGGATTCTGGACCGTAGCAGACAGCACCCTGGGCAGGAAGATCGCTCCGACGGGGAATCCTTCCACGAAGCGCTGTCCGGCCCATCCGGTCGAGGAGTTGATGCCCTCCAGGCGCTGCGGTCCCAGGCCGCCCATGTCGGTGATCTCGTTGGAGTTGGTGGACAGGGCGAGTCCGAAGTGGAGACCCAGGTCGTCGCCCCGGTAGGCGTCCCACTGGATGCCGAGCTCGAGCCCGGAGTTGCGGACCTCTCCCAGGTTGCGGAACTGGGTTCCCGGGAAGCCGGTCGAGGGGCGCACCGGCAGACGGATGAGCGCCTTTTTGCGCTTCTGGTCATAGTAGGTGAACTCGATGCCCAGCCGATCGTCGAGGACCGCGAGATCGAAGCCGATCTCAATTTCCTCTCCCACTTCCGGCTCGACCGCCGTGTTGCCGATGGTCAGCGGCGTCACGCCGGCCTCGCCTCTGTAGCCGGCTACGGGCGCATAGAGCTGCGCCGCAGCAAAGATGTCCGGCTGCTGGCCCGCCTGGCCCCACGCGCCGCGGATGCGCAGCGAGTTGAGCCAGTCGCTGTCGATCAGGAACTCCTCCTCGGAGAGTACCCAGCTGGCGCTCACCTTCGGGTACACGACGAACTCGAAGTCCGATCCGAAGGCGGAGTTGTCGTCGCCGCGGATTGCGGCCGTCAGGAAGAGCCTGTCCTCCCAGGAGATCTGTTCCTGCACGTAGGCGCCGAGCGTCTTGTTCTGGAGGAACCGGTCCCTGGTCAGCCGCACTTCGCCCGAGGCCACGGTGGTCAGCGTCGGGACCGCGAAGCGGTCGCCACGGCCGTAGAGCGACTCGGAGGTGCGGTCATAGTACTGGATGCCCGCCGAGGTATTGAGCGACAACCCGTCCATGGGGCTGAACTCGGCGGTGCCCGAGTAGTCCAGTGTGAGGAACTGGGTGGTCTGGAACTCGCGTTCCGCGCGTCCCTGGCGTGGGCTGATGCCGACGCCCCCCTGCAGGTGCTTGACGGTCACGTGACCCCTGTTCTCGGTGTAGTCGACACCGGCGATCAGGCGGTGGGTGAGCCACTCCATGGGCCTGTGGGTCACCTGCAGGTTGAAGGTGTTACGGTTGATGTCCTGGCCGCCGTCGATGTGGGACTCGAAGAGTTCGGGCAGGTAGGCGATGTAGCCGCGGAACGGACCGTCGAGGGCGTTCGGCAGGCCTGTCCCCTCCTCGCATCCGGCGCCAGGGCACGACCAATGGAAGCCGACCGTATGGGCGGGCTGGCGCGCCGCAGACGACTCCATCTCGGAGCGGATGACTCCCAGGCCGAACTGTGCGGTCAGGTCGTCGCGCGGGGTCCAGTTGAGGTTGGTGCGCCCAGTCAGGCGATTCTGCCAGTTGGTGCGCATGGGGGATCTGTCGGCGTCCCAATCCAGGTTGAAGTGATACTGCAGGCTCTCCGATCCACCGGAGACGCTTCCGGTGTAGCCCTGCGGGATGCCGGTGCGGAAGTGTTCCAGGCCATGGCGTACATAGTCCTCCCAGAACACGTTCACGTGCACGACTTCACCGGGTGTGCAACCATGCGTCCCGGTGCCCGTGCAGGTGAACCAGCTGCCCGGCCAGTGGGTCTTGGGATCCTGGTAGAAGTTGGCCCCGACCCGCGTGGAAAGAGTGAACACCGGGGCGCCCTCGGCTCCTTTCTTGGTGATGATGTTGATCACCCCGTTCGAGGCTTCGGTCCCGTACAGCGTAGCCGCTGCCGGTCCCTTGATGACCTCGATGGACTCGATCATCTCGGGGCTGAGGTCGTTGAGGCGGTTCGAGGGATTTCGGCGACGGGTTCCGGTCGTGATACCGGTCTCGCCTGCCGCGTCGT
>JAJEBS010000177.1 GCA_022822425.1 Gemmatimonadota bacterium
GCGCAAGGTCATCGAGGTCTGTCCCGTAGTGCGAGGCATCTGCCTCTCTCCTTGCTGTGGGGGGATGATTGAGGTTGGATCGGCCCGAAACCTAATAGGATCCGCGGCCATCCGTCATAAGAGAATCTTGTCCAACGCCAATTCAGGCCGAACGAAGCAAGCCCAGCCCCCTTTGCGGGCGAAAAGGCTCGGCAAACGGATCTCGCGTTGGCCGACTGCTGCGACGGAAGCGCTGGGTGTCTTGAGGCCGGCGGACATCCGGAGAGTTTCGCCGCCATGACGGGCAGTTACCGGGGGTTCGGCGGTGGAGGTTCTGCCCTTGCATGCGTTTCTGCTTCGTGGCGAAGTCCCGCCATTCAGGTCCGATTTTCCCGCTTTCGCGACACGGTCCAGCAGGATCCAGTACAACGGCAGGAAACGCAGATTGTGCAGTCCTGTAATACTTTAGACGATTTCCTGCCGGGATTTGTACCTCTGGTGTTCCGCTTCTTCCACATGCGCACCATCTGCTCCAGCTTCGCCGCCGAGCCGGCGCGCGCGAACTCGAGCAGTTTCGCCTCGCTCCCAGGCGTGGCCAAACGGGAGAGTCCGTGAGAGCCCTTGGCGGGCTGGAGTATCCGCGATATCGGACTCCGCCGAGTCGTGAGTTGCGAAGTTGTCAATGGCGGATTGGGCCACTGCCATGTGATCTCGGGGCGGTCGAGCCCCCGGTTGAACGCCCTGCGGGCGCGCCAGATGGCTCGTCGGGACAGCGCGGGGACGCCGCTACGGCGCTGTCGGGTTGCGCAACGCTCTCATGGCTCGTCCGACGCCAGCCGCGTGCGTTCGCGCAGCAGACGCTGGTAGTCTTCCTCGGTCAGGTACGTGACCCCCACCCAGGCGTGCGACATCTCATCCACCCCGCGCGCGCCGAACAGCACCCACTGGTCCGGATCCGGGTTGATCGGGTTGTTGGCGGAGTTGTCGAACTGCGAGTGGAAGAGGAGCACGGTGCCCTTCGGCAGCAGCGGCTGTACGTCGTCTTCGTAGATGTAGGCGATCTGCCAGTTGTGGTTGTACTGGTCCACGCGGCTGAGCATCTCCCGGCGACCGTCGGGATAGATGGCCTCCATCGACATCGCCGTGCCCCGCATGTGCATGTGAGGCCGGAAACTCTGCAGGAGCGCCGGCTGCTCGAGCACGTAGGCGTGCTCCAGGGTGAGGTGGCCGTGCGGCGGGATGATCAGGTCGCGGGCGCGCGGACCCGTCCTGAACGTGCCGTCGATGAGGTGCCGCTGTTCGCCCGAAGACGACAGTTCGGGCTCGTAGCCGGGCGGATAGAGCCAGACCCCGGCCTCCACCACGTCGTCCGGCACCGGGGTGCCGATCGGGAAATAGTGGAGCCCCCAGGAGATTTGCGCCGGCCCGGGAAGGAGGAGCTTGCCCACGCCGTCGGGCAGCTTGTCCCAGCGCTTGCCGACGCCCATGCCGACCAGCTCCATGCGGTAGCCGTCCTGCACGAAGCGCACGTGTCCGTGGTGTACGACCTTGACGCCCAGCGGATACGAGGGCTTGAACTCCGCCGCCCGGATCCAGCGGCGCTCCGCGAGCCCCTCGAACTCGACGGTGTGGTCCCACCACTGGTCCTGGCCGTTGGCGACGACCGTGAACGGCTCTGAACGCACCACGAAGTCGGGCGGGCCCAACTCCGCCTCGAGTTCCCATTCATACGCGGGCGGATACTCGACGGGCGGTGGCATGTCGGCAGGGTCACCCTCGGGCGCGCCGGCGTCGGCCCATTGGACGATGGTGGCGATCTCGTCGTCGCTGAGCGAGATGTCGTTCTCGTACTCCTGGATCCCGACCGTCTTGTCGAGGTGCCAGGGCGGCATGATGCGCTGCTGCACGCGGTAACGGATGAGCGGTGCGAACGGAACCGTCTGCTCGTAGTTGAGGAGCGGCATGGGGCCGATGCCGTCGGGCCGGTGGCACTGCTGGCACGAGCGCTGGATGATGGGCGCGACGTCGCGCGACCAGGTGGGGGCGTCGTTGTCGGTCGCCATCGCGACCACGGCGCCTGCCGGGCCCGTGTCCGCATTCTGGGCGGCGGTGGGTGTGCCCCGGGCAAGCCCGAGGACCAGCGGAAGGGCCACGAGGGCCGTATGGATCCGGAAGCCGCGAGTCATCGACCCACCTCCACATGCAGATATCCGTTGGTCCAGCAACACTGGAATTCGAACTCGGGCACCCGGTTGTACGCAAGTACGCGCACGACGTAGCTACCCGGCTCGCTGAAGCTCGCGTCCGTTGAAACCGCGGCGCCGCCCTCCGCGCTCCACGCCTCATGGGGGACCTCGGCGTCGGGTTCGCCGAAGGCGACCTGGCCGGGCCCACGGTGCTTGAACCACTTGATGCGGATGGGCCTCTCGTCCCCGGGGAAGACGCCGTCACGATGGGTCCATGCCACGAGGCGCACGGACTCACCCGTGGTCGCGCGGACCGGCTCCGCGTAAATGCCGGCCGGGCCCTGGCCCGCCGGACCATCGCGCTCCAGCCGCAGCACCGGCGAGGAACTCTCCCTGCCCGGGAAGACCCATCCGTTGATCTGGTACTGTGTGCTCCTGATGCGTCCCGGAACCGAATACGTACGCCCATCGTGGCGCAGGCTCCAGACCACGTCGCCGTCGCCGAAGTCGGACGGGACCTTCACCGTGAAGACGCCCCAGTGGCGGCGGTCGCCGTCGGGGACGGGAAGAAAGTGTGTGGGCTGGACGCCATCGTAGATGGCGGGCTCGATGAAGTTGTCCGGGCCCTGGGGAATCTCCAGGACTTCCTCGGTATTCACGTTGAAGTAGCCGAAGGAGAGCGCATAGGAGCCGTCCGGCATCGGGTACCAGCCCTCGAAGATGGGGATCACCGGTCCACCCGAGGGACGCAGGAAGTCGAGGTTGAACTGGGTCTCGCCCGGTCCCGCAACGCGCTGCTGGGAGGCGCGCGGAAGTTGCGCTTCCAGGGCGGGCGCGAACCGGATGGGTGCCACGATGACGGCCAGGACGAGCGCGAGTGCGGAACCTGGCGTCCGGCACCGGCAAGGAGCGCCGATGATGGCGCTGATCGCGGAGGCCACACGGCTGGCCCGGCTCCCGCCATGATTTCGTCCGATCACCGGCCGCATCTCCTCCTCAGGGCTCGCTCAGCTTGAAGACATAGAGGGCGTTGTGGCCCTCGGGGCTCACCAGCTCCGGGGTCAGGAAGGTGGGGATGCGCCACGGGCTGCCACCGCCGCGCGCGGTCGCGACCGCCACATACTGCACGCCGTCGACCTCGTAGGAAATCGGGTAGCCCATCACCGAGGTGCCCAGCCGGCTCCGCCACAGCACCTCGCCGGTGCGCACGTCGTAGGCGCGGACCCAGCGGTCGAAGTCGCCCACGAAGACCAGGCCGCCCGCGGTGGTGAGCGCGGCGGTCAGGAAGGGCGAGCGCTGTTCGATGCTCCACACCTCGTCGAGGGTGGCCACGTCGTAGGCGGCCAGCTTGCCGAAGTTGCCGTCGGTGCCGGGCATCTCCATCCAGGCGCGGTCGCCCTGATTGCCGCCGGAACCGGGCTCGAGGATCGTCTCGCGTCCCGCGATCTCCATGCAGCTCTGACTCAGCGGCGTGACCAGGAGGCCGGACTCGGGATGGTATCCGCTCGCGGGCCAGTTGTGGCCGCCGGCGGTCGAGGGACACACCGAAAGCCATTCGTCGACTTTGGCGTCGGCAATATCGTCTCTATATTTGACGGCGCCCGTTTCATAGTCGACATCCAATATATTCTGATATACGGTCTCCGTAAGCCCCAGGAACGCGCCGTCGCTCCGGTCCAGTTTCCAGAGGATGCCGTGCTTGCCGATGGAGATGACTGTGGCTTCGTCATTCACGTCGAGCAGCACGCGCTCGAGCGCCTCGTCCATGTCCAGCGACTCGCCGGGGACGTGGATGTAGTACCACGCGATGCTGCCGTCTTCGACGCGGAGAGCGAGGGTGGAGTTGGCGTAGGCGGTGGAATCGGCCGTGGTGAGGCCCCGGCTCGCCGCCACCCACGGCTTGGCCTGGGCGGTGCCGAAGTAGACGAGCCCGAGCTCCGGATCCCAGCTGCCCGTCATCCAGACGTCGGCTCCTCCGCGCAGCTCGAAGGGCAGGTCTCCCCAGGTGTCGCCGCCGGGCTCGCCGGGACGGGCCACGGTGTGGGTGCGCCAGAGTTCGCGCCCGGTGCGCGCGTCGTGGGCGGTGATGAAGCAGCTCTCCTCGTAGAAGCGTCCGCAGCCGTTGATCCCGTTGATGACCCTGCCGTCGGCGACGATGGGGCCCGTGCTGTTGGAGTAGCCCTTCTCCGGGTCGGCGATGCGGGTCTCCCAGCGAACGGTCCCGGTGGCGGCGTCGAGCGCAACCATGTGCGCGTCGGCGGTGGCCACGTAGACCATGTCCTCCCATATGGCCAGGGTGCGCAGCTGGCCGCGCGGGCCGCCCTCGAAGCGGCGGCGGTATTCCCACAGGGGGGTGCCGTCGGCCGCGTCCAGCGCCTCACCACGTTGCCGGGATTGCTGAGGAAGAGGACCCCGTCGCGCACCAGGGGCGCCTGCTGGCTGCGCCCGTCCTCCATCCCCCACGACCAGGCGAGCTGCAGGCGGTGGACGTTCGAGGCGTCGACCTGGTTGAGCGGGCTGTACCCCCACGAACCCGGGTTGCCGCGCCAGTGCAGCCAGTCGGCCGCGGGGGGATCGGCCAGGTCGGCGTCGGAGGCGGGGGCGGGACGGGCGGGGCGCCAGGTGCGGGTGACGCCGGTGGGGGTTTCGCTGACGTCGCCCACGCCGCCCGGTGGCGGTCCGGTCAGCGCGTGCGGCGAATGGCCGGTGCCGGGACGGCCGGGGACGGGGGGGATGACGGCGGGCGCGGAGGCCTCTTGCCGGGACGAGGCGTCCTCTGGCTGTGACACCCCGGGAACGACGACCGGAGGCCCCGCGAGCGAAACTGCTCCGAGCACACCTCCGTTTTCCCTGATGATGTACGCGACGATGGCCGCGTACTCCTCATCGCTCAGCGACTCGGGGGCGTCCTCCGGCATGGTGGTGCGGATGTTCTCGAGCAGCTCGCCGACAGGCACCTCGCCCCAGACCCTGCGGAAGCTCCGGCCGGCCAGTTCCGGAGCCTCGAAGTCACCCCGCAGGTTCGCAAGGTGGCAGTCGGCGCAGGCGTCCCGATACACGGCCTCGCCAAGCTCCGCCTGCTCGTGGGTGTATGCGGGCACGGCCGTTGCATCGATGTCCTGGCCCGCGACCGGACCGGGGCGTGCGCCGGCAGTGACGACCACCGCCGACACCACCAGAAGAAGAGGCCTCAGGTATGGCGCCACGACGATCTGGCCTGCGACAGGGAAGGAGGATGCACACCTTCAGGATGCCGCCGCTCGACGGACCGGGCAAGGCGGGCCGACCGGCGCCGGCACGCTGTCGTGTTCGCGGCTTTGCAGTCCCTGCCACACAGGGACCAACCACCGACACACAAAGGAGATCACCAGCATGATCAGACGAGGAATCCTGGCACTGGCGCTGACGGCACTCCCATCGGCGGCGTTCGCACAGGGAACCATCGAAGGAACAGTACGCAGCAACGACAGCGGCGCGGGACTCGGCGGGGCACGCGTTGAAGTCCCTGCGCTTGACATCATCGCATTCACCGGGCCCGACGGCAGCTTCACGATGGCCGATGTGGCCGCCGGGAGCCACACCATCGAAGTCAGGCTCATCGGCTACGGACTTCTCTCAGAGGACGTTTCGGTTACCAGCGGCCAGACCACCACGGTCGAACTGGGTCTCGACATCGTGACCTTCACACTCGACGAACTGGTGGTGGTCGGCAGCCGCACCCGGCCGCGCACCGTCACCGAATCGATGGTGCCCGTCGACGTGATCCCGGTCAACGAGATCGCCAACCAGGCCGAGACCAACATCGACTTCCTGCTCCGCACCGTAGTCCCGTCCTACAACGTCAACATGCAGCCGATCAGCGACGCGGCGACGATCACACGGCCGGCCAACCTGCGCGGCCTCGCCTCCGACCACACCCTGGTGTTGCTGAACGGCAAACGGCGTCACCGGGGCGCGGTCATCACGTGGCTGGGCGGCGGGCTTTCGGACGGCGCCCAGGGACCGGACATCGGTTCCATCCCCGGCCTCGCCCTGCGCCAGGTCGAGGTGCTGCGCGACGGCGCCGCGGCGCAGTACGGTTCGGACGCCATCGCCGGCGTGCTCAACTTCATCCTCAAGAACGACCGTTCCGGCGGGAGCGTCGAGGTCAAACAGGGCAGCTTCTACGAGGGCGACGGCGACGCGCTCTCGGTCGCCGGCAACGTCGGCCTTCCCCTCGGCGAATCCGGCTTCGCCAACATCACCGTCGAGTACGGCAACCAGGACCCCACCGACCGCGCCATCCAGCGGGGCGACGCAGCCGGGCTGATCGCAGCCGGGAACACGGCGGTGCGCACGCCCACCGCGCAGATCTGGGGTTCGCCCAGGGTCACGGACGACCTGAAGGTCTGGGTCAACACGGGCTACACCTTCGACGACGACGAGCAGGCCTACGCCTTCGGCAACGTCGGGACCAAGGAGGTGGACGGCGGCTTCTTCTTCCGCAACCCCAACACCCGCGGCGGCGTGTTCAGCGGCGACGGCGGCAGCACGCTCCTGATCGGGGACGTTCTGGACGCCCGGGACGGCATCCTCGACGGCTCCGCCAACTGCCCGGTCGTGAACGTCACCAACAACGTGCCCGATCCCGTGGCGCTGCGGCAGGTCTTCGACGATCCGAACTGCTTCTCCTTCCAGGAGATGTTTCCCGGCGGCTTCACGCCCCAGTTCGGCGGCAACGTCTTCGACGCCTCCGTCGTGGGGGGACTGCGGGGGCGCACGGACAGCGGCATCTCGTGGGACGCGAGCACGAGCTTCGGCAAGAACCAGGTCGACTTCTTCATCTACAACACGGTCAACGCGGCGCTCGGGCCGCAGACGCCCACGAACTTCGACCCCGGCCTCTACAACCAGGAAGAGCTCAACTTCAACCTGGATCTGGCGTACGAGGTGAACGACCGCACGCACCTCGCCGGCGGCTTCGAGCGCCGCGAGGAACGCTTCGAGGTCGGGCAGGGCCAGGACGAGTCCTGGAAGATCGGACCGTACGCCGCCCAGGGCTTCAGCTCATCCTCCAACGGCTTCCCCGGGTTCAGCCCGCTGGCGGCCGGCAACTGGAGCCGCAGGAACACCGCCGTCTACGCCGATCTCGATCTCGGCAACGGCGTCACCGACAACTGGAACATCGGCCTCGCGGGCCGCTACGAGAACTTCTCCGACTTCGGAGGCCAGGCCACCGGGAAGCTGTCCGCCCGCGTCGCGGCCACGGAGCAGGTTTCCCTGCGCGCGAGCGCGAGCACCGGCTACCGCGCGCCGACGCCGGGACAGCAGAACACCTTCAACGTGTCGACCGTCTTCGACTCCGAGATCGGCGACCTGGTCAACCGGGGCACGATCCCGTCGACTTCGCGCGTGGCGCAACTGAAGGGCGGACGGCAGCTCGAGCCGGAAACTTCGTTCAGCGTCGCGGCCGGACTCGTGTACGAAGCGGGTTCGCTGCGGCTTACGGGAGACTACTTCCGTATCGCGATCGCCGATCGCTTCGCTCAGACCAGGACCTTCAAGCTCACCGACGCCGAGGTTTCCCAACTGGTGTCCGAAGGCATCACCAGCGCGAGCAACCTGGCCGAGTTCCGCTTCTTCACCAACGACTTCTCGACTCTCACCCAGGGCTGGGACTTCGTCCTGAACTACTCGCCCGAGGCGATGGGCGGCAACACCAGCGTCAACTTCCTCTTCAACTTCACCGACACCGAGGTCACGGAGCGTGATCCGGACGTCGTCGACGACGACCGCGTCTTCCAGCTCGAGCAGTCGCTGCCGAGCTTCCGCGCCTCGCTGAGCGGCGTGCATTCCTTCGGCCGGGTGCGTGGCCTCCTGCGGGGCACGTATTACGATGGCTGGTACGACATCGGCGACGAGCACACCTACCCGGGACGCTTCATCGTCGACGCCGAGATGGCGCTGGATCTGTCGGAGAGCGCGGCGGTTACGTTCGGGGTGCAGAACCTGCTCAACACCTATCCGGACGAGAGCCCGAACGCGCTGGGCGTGGGCGCACGCTATCCCGAAAGCACGCCTTTCGGCTTCAACGGCGGCTACTACTACGTGCGGCTGAACTACAACTGGCTGTGGGAGACGCGGTAATGGGCTGACGCGTCAGCTTCTGATGAGCGCGGCGAGCTGACCCACTCACGGATCGGCTCGTCGGCTCAAGCCGGCGGCAACGGAACCCCGGTGGGCCTCAGGCGGGCCTGCCGGGGTTTCGGCTGCCTCAGCGTCCGTCCCGGGTCAGGCGCAGCACCTGGGGATGCTCGACATCCAGCTCGTCTCTCCAGACGCCGAGGACGGCGTCCATGGTGATGTCGGTCACGCTGAATCCGTCCGGCATTCTGACGGCGCCGAGCCAAGTGCCATCGCGAGCGAGCACCAGCCAATCGCGCGGCCTGTCCATCTCACTCTGTCCCCGGTACAACTGCAGCCAGACTGCTCCACCCGGGTCCACCAGCATTTGCACGAACGCGGGTCGGGTCGCCGGGGTTGGCAGCGCCTCGATGCTTTGCCGGATGAGGGGGTGAAGCGTCACGCCGGCAGGAAGATCGACGTTGAGATAGGCTTCGCGTTCGGCAGCGACCTCGGCACCGGTAAGGGCCAGGCCATAGCCGGGAACGCGCAGGATGCGGGCGATGTCCCCGGCCAGGTCCAATTCCTCGACTTCCACGAGATCCGAGGATCCGTAGAAGACCCGTGGTCCGAGAGTAGCGACTTCCGCATTCCTTCCAAACAGGGGCGGCCTGCTTCCGGAGTAGTCCTCAAAGGCGAAGGAGTAGTACTCGCGTCCCGGTCTCTCCGCGATGCTGTCGATCCCGATGCCCTCGCGGTCGAACCGGACAAGCGCGACGGGCGGACGGATCATCCGGTTCGCGATTTCCACCGGTCCGGGATCCATGGTGTATTCGGCGAGAAAAGTACCGTCCCCCATTGAGTGAAAGTCGACAATATGGTAGGGCAGATCGAAGGTCCGGATAAGCTCCATATCGGGACCCACCACGGTAATCCGGCCGTCGGAGTCGAGCGCAAACACAGTGTCGGCAACAGTCTCCACCCGATCCAGACTGCGGAACTCCCCAGGCCCCTGGCCCGGTCCGCCGAGCGCGCCAAGAAACTCGCCTTCGCGCGAATAAAGGCGAATCTGCCGGGATGCCCGGTCGGCGAGCACGAGTGAGCCGTCCCGCCGCTGCTGCAAGCCGCGGACGCGGAAGAACTCGTGCGGCGGGCCGCTGCCCGAGAGCGTGAGGTCGACGAGGGGCTCCGCGTCGATGCTCCAAAGGCTGGAATCGCCCCAGAGCGGACGCAACGCCTCGATGATTTCGATGCCGGCGCTGTCGCGCTGGACGATCAGGCGTGGGCCGGAGTCTTCGCCGGTGCAGGAGATATTCCCGCACAGCAGCAGCGTGGCGAGGCGCGATGAGATCCGGATCCGGTGACAGGGCATCGCCATTCGCCGTCCGCTGATGCCTCAGTTGCGCGTCAGCCGCAGCACCTGCGGATGCTCGACATCCAGTTCGTCCCTCCAGACGCCGAGCACGGTTTCCATGGTGATGTCGGTGAGGGTAAAGCGGTCCGGGATTCCAACGTTCCCGAGCCAGGTCCCGTCGGCGTCCAGCACCAGCCATTCCTCAGGCTGGTCCTGCTCGCTGTTTCCCCGGTAGAGCTCGAGCCAGAGCGCTCCCGCAGGATCGACGAGGATGTTGTCGTAGGCGGGTCGGGTCGCCGGGGTGGGAAAGTCCTCGACCATGCGCCGGAGGAACGCGGGCAGGGCTTCCGGAACCGCTTCGAGGCGGGCTGCCCGCTCGGCCGCGACAAGGGCGTCGCTCAACTCCAACGGATAGCCGGGAATCCGCAGGATGCGCACGAGACTTCCGGACCTGTCCAGTTCATCGACCTGCATCATGTCGGAGGAACCGAGAAAGAGCCGCCCTCCCAGCACATCGATATGAGCCTCCTTGCCGAAGAGAGGTTCGGCGGCGCCGTATTCGTCGTCGCGCGCGTGCACGTAGCTCTCGTTCCCGCTCGTCTCCCCGATGCTGTCGATCTGCGTCCCCTCCAGATCGAAGAGAAGGAGAGGTTCCGGACGCCGGGTCAGTCCGCTGGTGGCCATCCCCTGCGCCAGTGGCGGTGGATTCGACTCCGGCAGAATCGCGCCACCACCCAGATAGTGCAGATCGATCGTGAAGCGATCGACGTTGAATGTCCCGACCACTGTGAGATCCGGGGCAACCACGGCGACCCGTCCGCCGCCGAGGGCCAGCAGGGTATCCCCGGCGTTCTCCAGGCGTCCCAGGCGTGTGAATTCCCCGGGCCCGTCTCCCCTCCCGCCGAAGGACCCACGGAACTCGCCGCTCGCGGAGAACACGCGCACCTCGCGCGAGGCCCGGTCGGCAATCATGAGAGAGCCGTCCGGGCGCTGCTTCATGCTGCCGGATCGATAGAACTCGTGTTCCGGGCCGCTGCCGGTTAGCGTGAGGTCCACCAGCGGATCCGGATCGATGCTCCAGAGGCTCGAATCGGCCCAGAGCGGCCGCATCGCCTCGATGATCTCGATGCCGGCGCTGTCGCGCTGGACGACGAGGGGGGTGCCGGACTCCTGGCTCACGCAGGAGGCCAGGCCGCACAGGAGCAGCACGGCAACGCCCCGGAGACCGGCGGTCGCATATGACGGCATTGTCATTCCTCGCCTGTGGATATCGGGTATCTCAGTTGCGTGTCAGCCGTAGCACCTGCGGATGCTGGACATCCAACTCATCGCGCCAGACGCCGAGCACGGCGTCCATGGTGATGTCCGAGATCGTGAAGCGGTCGGGGATGCCTACATTGCCAAGCCAGGTTCCATCGGCATCCAGCACCAGCCATTCCTGCGGGCGGTCCTGCTCGCTTTCTCCCCGGAAGAGTTGGAGCCAGACCGCCCCCGAGGGATCGACGAGGATGTCGTCGTAGGCGGGGCGCGTGTCCGACGCGGGCGCGTCCTCGAATCCCTGCCGAAAGGGAGAGCCGGGCGGACTTCGATCGAGAAAGAAACCCCGCTCTGCGGCGATCTGGGCATCACTCAGATCCAGCGGATAGCCGGGCACGCGCAGGATGCGCACGAGATTCCCGGAGGCGTCCAGCTCCTGCATCTGCATCATGTCGTTGGCGCCATTGAAGATGCGCCGTCCCATGGTGGCGACGTGGGATGACTTGCCGAAGAATACCCCGACCGTCCCGCCGGATACGAAAAGCTCAGGTCCCCTTGTCTCGCCGATGCTGTCGATCTGCTCTCCCTCCAGATCGAAGAGGACAAGCGGATCCGGGCGCCGAATCCTCCCGGCGAGGCCGGCCTGTGGCAACACCAGCGCGCGCGGCTCCGGGAGAATTGCTCCGCCATCCACGTAGTGCAGGTCGAGCGTCAAGGGAGCGATGTTGAAGGTCCGGACCACGGTCAGGTCGGGGGCCACGACAGTGACGCGCCCATCCGATTCCATGGCCAGCAGGGTGTCCGCCGCGTTCTCGATCACATACAGGCTCCTGAATTCGCCGGGACCGTCTCCGCTCCCACCCAACGATCCCTGGAACTCGCCGCTCGCGGAGAACACGCGCACTTCCTCCGAACCCGTGTCGGCAATCATGAGCGAGCCGTCCGGGCGCTGTTTCATGCTGCGGGCCTGATGGAACTCATGGTCCGGACCGCTGCCGGTAACCGTGAGGTCGACGACCGGCTCCGGATCGATGTGCCAGAGACTGGAATCGCCCCAGAGCGGCCGCATCGCCTCGACGATCTGGATGCCGGCGCTGTCACGCTGGATGACCAGGGGCGGAACTGTTTCACCATCCTCGCAGGAGGGCAGGAAGGGCAGGATAAGGAGAAGAGAGCAGCACACGGGCGAACTCAGTCGAGACATGGCCAACTCGGCATCATGATTCGTCGATGGACGCACAGGTGGCGATCAGAATGACTCGCCACCGGGGCTCGAACCCTGCCCATTCCTACCAGCTCCACTCCGGATCCACCGCCTTCACCACCATGCCGAGCGCCTCGTACTCCCGATCGGTGCGGTCGGGGGCGTGGGCGGCCACGGAGCGGTGGCTCTGCACCACGATCACCAGATCCCGGGAGGGAATGATGTAGGTCCGCTGGTGACCGGCTCCGGACGGGTTGTAGGCATCCGGCGGAAGCTGGGGAACGCGCCCTCCCCTGCCCTCTTCGTCGGCCGTGTTGAGCCAGAAGAGGCCGCCGTAGTAGGGCTCCGGCCAGGCGGGCGCCGGCGAACGCACGAAGTCCACGAACTCCTCGGTGAGGAGCCGTTCGCCGTTCCACATGCCGCGATTGAGGTAGAGCATCCCGAACCGCGCCCAGTTGCGGGCGGTGCCGTAGTTGTAGCCGGTGAGCAGGAAGTTGCCGTAGGGGTCGGTCTCCATGATGAAGCGGCGGATGCCGATCTTGTCGAAGAGGGCGCGCTGCGGCCAGCTCAGGTACTCCTCGCCCAGCTCGTTCTCCACCGTGCGCTGGACGATGTAGCCGAGCGTCCAGGGGTCGGAGTTGCGGTAGCGCCCCACGGTGTTGGGCGGGAACTCGGCGTCGCGGCTGATGGAGAACTGAAAGGCGTCGATGGGCGCCACGTAGCCCATGCGGTGGTCCACCTGCCCCGGAACAAACGACGCCGCCATCTGCTCGGGGGTGGCGCCGCTGTTGCTGAAGCGGAGACCGCTCGACATGCGCAGAAGGTCGGCGATGCGGATCTCGGCGCGCGGGTCGCCGGGCGAGTTCTGCCACTCGGGCACGGGCGCGGGCTGCCAGATCTCCAGATGGCCCATCTGGATGAGGCGACCGATCAGGGTAGCGGTCATGCTCTTCGCCATCGACCAGCTTTCGAGCTGCGTGTCCTTGTGGATGCCGGGGCCGTAGTCCTCGGCCAGGACGCGCCCGCGATGGACGACCAGGAAGGCAGCCCGGTTGTCGCCCTCGGTAAAGAAGGTCTCGACGGCCTGATCGAGCAGTTCCGCGTTCACGTCGTCCGGGAGGGGCTCGTCCGGGAGCATGTCGCCCATCGGCCAGGGAGTGGTCTCGGCGTCCGGGAGCGCGCTCACGACTTCCCGAGGCGTGAAGAACACGCCGTCGGTGTCGGGCGGGAGGATCACGCAGCCCTGGTCGCCGAAGTGCCGGGCGCGGGCCGACACGCCGTTCTGCGAGACGGTGACGATGCGCTGGTTCTCGTCGATGTCGATGGCGAGGCTCCCGCTCTCGTAATCGTGAACCTGTTCCTCGGTGTGGAGCACGCTGCCGTAGAGCGCTTCGGTGCGATCGCGCTCCGACACCCAGATGCCGGAGCAGTAGCGCTTGGCGGGGCCGCTGAGGAGGTAGTAGAGGGGCGGGCCGTCCGGGGCTCCGGCGGTGGCGGCGGCATCGGCGGCGGCCGCGGCGCCGGCGTCGGCCTCGGCGCAGGAGATGGGGGAAAGGGCAACGAACACGACCGAACCGATGACCGCGATGCTTCTCATGGTACCTCCTCATTCCTGCTCGAAGCCCTGCCCGATCGCCGGTTCGAGCGCCCGGGGACGACGGAGTGCTTCCTGGGGTGGGCGGCCGCTGTTGCTCCGGCAATGCTCAAGGGAGCCGGCGACAAACCGCCGTCCGGCAACATTCCCCCGCGCGTTGCGGCCACGCAAGGAACGGCTCGCCGGAGTATCCGACACTGCCGCCGCAGTGCGCCGTGGACACAGCCTACGTGCGGAGTCCTGCCGTTGACAGGGAAGAGGCTGAAGATACGTTCATATCAACGTCGTCAGACGTGTAAATGCACCTTTTCCCATGCGCCGGAGGAGACCCATGGCACGCAAGCCAACAAGCGGGGCGATGCCAACGCCAGACTACGACTGTGGTGACGCCTTCAGCCTCAGGGAACTCGCCGGACGCATGGTTCGGGAGACGAACCCCGTCTACGGCGACGGCTCCGGTCTGGAGGCGGTTCGCAAGGCGGTCGCCGACGGGCTTCCGGCTGAGGCGGTCAAGCAGCTCCAGGTCGAGCTCAAGCGGTTTGGCGTTCGACGCGCCTCGGACTATGTGAACGACATCGTTCCCCGAGCCACCCTGCAGCGAAGGGAACACCTCAGGGAGGACGAAGGCGAGACGGTGCTGCGGGTGGCTTCGATCATCGCGCTGGCCGTGGACGTGGGGGGAAGCGATGAGTGGGCCGGCGAGTGGCTTACGTGCCGGCATCCCATGCTGGGCGGAGAACGTCCCATCGATCGAGCCTTGTCTGCGGTCGGGGCGCGCCAGGTTGAGCATATTCTGTACTCGCTGGATCTCGGCCTGCCGGTCTGAATCATGGAGGCGTTCAGGATCCATCGCCGAATCTACGCCGCGCTGGATGGAATCGGCGCCGGCTTTTTCGGGGGACGCTGGAATCCTCGCGGCGTTCGCATGGTCTACGCGTCGCTGGCCTACGAGGGAGCTTTGCTGGAGCAGTTGGCACGCGTCGCGACCGGAACACTGCCCGCAGATCGCATCGCCTCCCGCATTGTGATCCCCGAGGAATGCGCCGTCCCCGCGGTGGACGAGGCGGAATACCCGGACTGGGGGAACGGGGCCCGGTCGCAGCAGATCGGCGCGGCGTGGGTGGCATCCGGACGGTCCGTCGCGCTCAGGGTTCCCTCCTTCGTCGCGCAGCCGTGGGGCTGGAACGTGATCCTCAACCCGCTGCACCCGGACTTCGCGCGTGTGAGCGTGGCCGAGGTCATCGACGTAGTTTGGGATGCACGTTTCCAGTGACACAGCCTGTTTCCGGAGGACTCCAATGCGCGTGATCCCGGCCAAACTCGAGTCCCGACGTGGCGTCGCGATGATCGTCGCTACCGCCCTGATGTTTGCCGTCCCGCTGCTTGCCGTCCCGGCGAACGCCCAGACCCGCTCGCCCATCGACGCGGAAACCCGCTGGACGCTGGCGGGGGCGGGCGACGTGATCATGAACCGCCGCGTGATGCAGTTCGATCACCCCGGGGATCCCGCCTTCCAGGAGCTGGTCGATGTCATTCAGGGCGCGGACGCCGCCTTCATGAACCTGGAGCAGTCGGTCTTCCGGCTGGAGGAGTTCACCGGATGGCCGGCGGCCGAGAACGGGGGCAACTACGAGGTGGGATCGCCCGAGACGCTCAAGGACCTGGTCGACATGGGGTTCGACCTCTTCAACCGGGCCAACAACCACACCACCGACTACGGGGTGGAAGGGATGCGCCTCACCGGCCGGCTCATGGACGAGTGGGGGCTGGTGCACGCCGGGGCCGGGGAGAATCTGGGATGGGCCAGCCGCCCCGGGTACCTGGAGACGCCCAAGGGCCGCGTAGCGCTGATCGGGATGGCGTCGACCCACACGCCGATGTCTCGTGCGGGCAGGGCCGGGCCCACGGTGCAGGGCCGCCCGGGACTGAACGCGCTCCGGCTGAACACCCGCCACGAGGGATCGCCCGCGACCATGGAGGCGTTGCGGGAGGTGGCGCGCGCGCAGGGAATCGAGGTGGCCGACGACGAGGGGGTGCCCGTGCGGGCATTCGGGATCACGGTGTATCCCGGCGACGAGGACCGCTCTGTGGTCACGCTGAACGATGTCGACCGGGAGCGGGTGCTGCACGAGGTGCGCAACGCCACCGATCAGGGCGACTACGTGGTCGCCAACAGCCATTCCCACGAGCCCGGCAACGCGTTCATGACGCCGCCCGACTGGATGGTCGAGTTCGCGCGCCAGGTCATCGACGCCGGGGCCGCCACCTTCATCATCCACGGCCCGCACCAGCTGCGAGGCGTGGAGATCCACAACGGCAGGCCCATCTTCTACTCGCTGGGCGACTTCATCTTCCAGAACGAGACCATCGACCCGATGCCGTCCGACCAGCGCGACCGCTACGGCCTCCCGCTGGACCGGCTCGCCTCGGAGATCTACGACACCCGCTTCCGGGTGGACGAGGACGGCAACCCCACCACCGGCTTCCCCACCGATTCGCGCTGGTACGAGAGCGTGGTGCCGGTGGTGACTTTCGAGGGCAGCGAGGCGGTGGAGATCGTCTTCCACCCGATCGAGCTGGGATGGAAGGCGCCCCGATCACAGCGGGGCACGCCGCGCATCGCCCCCGAGGAACTGGGCCGCAGGATCATAGAGCACCTGGCGGAGCTGTCGCGGCCGTTCGGGACGGAGATTGTCTATGAGAACGGGGTCGGGGTGTGGAGGAGGTAGGTGAATCCGGGCGGGCTTCGACTGGACATCCAACCCTCACGTTACGGCGGATCGCCGAGGGCCTGAATCACGGCAGGGAATCGTCTAAAGTCTTACAGGGCTGCACGATCTGCGTTTCCTGCCGTTGGACTGGACCCTGCTGGAACGCGCCGCGAAAGCGAGAAGCACGCACTTGAATGGCGGGACTTTCGCCCACCCATTCGTCTTTCGGTCGCAGGTCGCGGAAGCGGATCTGCTCACATGCAGCCCATCTTTCGTCGTCCAGGTTTTGATCTGATAGCGTCCTCGTGACCCTTTTGGACATCGCAGCATAGAACCTGTCCTCGTGACATTATCGCTCAACTGAACGCGGGAACGAGGGCTGGCCGCTCGTTGAGGTTGCCTGAATCGTACCGTCGGACGCTGCCGGCCCACCACCGGCTTCCCGGTTTGCAACCGCCACCCGCCAGCCTCGGTTACGACGTGCGACATCGAATCCGCGCGCCAACACGGCGGCCCAACGCGACAACCGCGAGCGAGACCGCCAGCGCCAAGCAGGCCGAGACCGCGTATCCCTTGAGCGTCGTGAACAGCGAGGCGCCGGCCACCTGCCCCGCCGAGATGTCGGGATACCGGGTCAGCATGAGGACGATCTGGACGTTCTCGCCGAGGTCGATCACTCCCGCCGCAGGAGGCAGCCATGCCAGCCTCCACATCCGTTCCGTTGGCCGGAAGCGATAGATGAGGCCGGCCAGCAAGCTGGCGTAAACGACCGGGAAGAACGTGTCCAGGGTCAAGCTGGCCAATGCGTAGACCCGCCGCCCCGCTTCGCCGTAGCCCTCCAGCGCGGCGATAGCCTCCGAGTGCGTGTAGCCGCCCATGACATCGAGCATTTCGCCGCCTACCGGCAGGGCCGGAAACACCACCACAAGGAGAATCAGAGCGGAGACCAAGGTGGCGCAAAGCGCCCACGCTGCGCTGGACGCCTCGAAGAACTTTCTCATTTCCACCTCCTTCCGCGGAGTGCCGACCGCATGGCTTCCGTTTTCGGGGGGCGTTTCCAGAGTGCCATACCCTACCATGATGTAAACCACCATGTGGCGGCTGCAAGAGGATGGAGCGCGTCTTCACCGGACGGGGGAAGCCCGGCGCTGTTGCTCCAAGACCATGACCAACAGTCGGTTGTGTGTCCCGGGGAACGAATCCATACGATGCCGCCGACCACCGTGAGCAAGCTTCAGTTGGTTGGCTTGGGTACCAACGCTGCTCGACACCACTGCGGAGGCTTCTCACCACCAAAGGGGAAGACGGTTGGGGGGGCCAACGGAAGGTTCAGGTCCACGGTCTGCCGGAGGTCCGGCATCGCGGCCTCTGCAATCCCGTGTCGCCTGGGTTGTCCACCGTCCACGCAATTCGTCCCCGGCATCCGGCGAAAACCCGACCGGCACGGCTCCCTTACCGGTTGACAGTGGAGACAGCCTCCCGCTCCAGTCGGCCCTGCTTGCGGTTGAGGAGCCGGATCGCCCATGGCACCAACGATCCGTGCCGCAAGGCCGTTCAGCGCCGCTTCGAGGCAGCGGAGCACCGTCACCGCGCGCGTCGGCGACCGAGTGGCCGACCGGATTGTTGGGCGTGCCGAAATCGAGCCTCGCTTCATTGCAACTGCCAACCGGGGCGGCTACCATGAGCGTCTGGCGGACACGCAGGTCGCGAAAAGGCACCGTGGGTCAATCGGTGTCAATCGGCACGGAAAGGTTGAGGGCCTGTGCGAAAAGTTGAGGGTCCGCGCAAGCTATTGCGCCGGGTCGGCGGGTACCGTAGGCTCACGGCAGGGAGCCGTCCAGCCGTCCAGCCGTCCAGCCGTCCATATGCAGTAACCGCGCTGGCCCCGCGCGTTCGGGGCGGCGAAGACAAGGGGATCGAGCGGCAGGCCCGTTCGCCGTCCGCAGACTGGATTCACCCGAGCGCTTCCGGGTGGTGATTGAAGAGTCGTCCGCGATTGCGGCGCGACGCCTTCGCGTCCGTCCGGCGCCGATGGCGGGGGCGCTGCTGTCGTCCGTGATCCTCGCCGCCTGCGAGAGTCCCATGGCCCCGATGACCTGCGGCCCGCTCCCGCAGGTCACGGTGCATGTCGGCGAGACGGCGAGCGTCACGGCGTGCTTCAACGATCCGAACGGCGACGCGCTGGGCTTAGCGCTGGCGTCCTCCAACCCTTCGGTGGCCACGGCGTCGTTGGCCGGCAGCGTCGTCAACGTGATCGCGGTCGCGCCGGGCAGCGCGGAGATCATCCTCACGGCAAGCGACGCCGACGGACTTCAGGGCCGGGCGAGTTTCCGGGTCGTGGTTCCGAACCGCCCACCCCGGGCACGCGGGAGCATCCCGGCCCAGCGGGCGGAGGCCGGGCGCGAGGTCGTCGTCGATCTGGCGTCCTGGTTCGAGGAGCCGGACGGCGAAAGGCTATCCTTCCGGGTCGTCCCGTCGGATGCGGCGGTGGTCGGGGTGGCGCTGTCCGGCGCCCGCGCCACCTTGGCGGGATTGGCGAAGGGGGAGGCCGTCATCACGGCGACGGCCACCGATCCGGGCGGGCTGGCGGCGGTGCAGACGTTCGGATTCGAGGTGCCGAACCGGGGACCGGTGGCGGTGGGCTCGATCGAGGGCCAGGTCATGGAGGGCGGCGAGACGCGCGTGATCGATCTGGTGCCCTGGTTCGACGATCCCGACGGGGACCCGCTGACCTACACCGCGTCGTCGTCGCGTCCCGGCGCGGTGGCGGCGGCCGCTTTCGGCGCGGCGCTTCGGCTGACCGCGCTCGCGACCGGCCGCGCGACGGTCACCGTCACGGCGCGCGACCCCGACGGGCTGACGGGGACCCACAGCTTCGGCGCCGAGGCGCCCAATCGCGCTCCGCGCCCCGTGGGTTCGATCCCGGCCCGGTCGATCCGGCCGGGAGAGACGGCGGCCGTGGACGTCTCGGCCTACTTCGACGACCCCGACGGGGACACGCTCAGATACGCGGCGTCCTCGTCGGATCCCTCGGTGGCGACCGTTTCCGTTTCCGGATCGGCGGTGACGGTGGCGGCGGTGACGAGGGGCTCGGCCATCATCGAGGTGACGGCCACCGATCCCGGCGGCCTCGGCGCCACGCAGGCTTTCGAGGCAACCGTCGCCAACCGCGGCCCCGAGCCGGCAGGCGCGATTCCGGACCGTAACGTCCGTGTCGGCGAAACGGCCGCGCTCGACGTTTCGGCGTACTTTTCCGACCCCGACGGGGATCCGCTGACATATTCGGCCTCATCCTCGGATACCGGGATCGCCGCCGTGAAGGTCTTCGGATCGACGCTCGAGCTGACGGGGGCGCGCAAGGGCGTGGCGGAGATCGCCGTGACGGCGGCCGATCCGGGCGGGCTGGCGGCCACGCTGTCGTTCCGGGCGACGGTGGGCGGCGAGGAACCGCCGGGCTCCTTCCGGATCGAGCTTCGCCTTGCCATTGCGATGAGCTCGACCCAGAAGGCGGCGTTCGAGCGCGCTTCGGCGCGCTGGATGGCGCTGCTGGCGGACACGGAGTTGCCGGACATGCCCGTTCCGGAGGGCGTGGTCGAGGTCCGGATCGACGGCAGGACTTATCGGGAGAGCGTGAGCGTCGTCGACGACCTGATGATCATCGCGGCGGTTGCCGAGATCGATGGTGTCGGCGAGACCTTGGGCCAAGCCGGCCCCGCTGGCATCCGTGAGGAGTCGCGGCTGCCCTGGCTCGGCGCGATGGAGTTCGACGCCGCAGATCTGGAACGGATGGAGGCGAACGGCACCCTCGAAAACGTGATCGTGCACGAGATGGGCCATGTGCTCGGGATCGGGACGCTGTGGGGCGCCTTCGGCCTGCTGCGCAATCCCTCGCTGGCGGCGGAGAGGGAGGTGGACACCCACTTCGCGGGCGCACGGGCGATCCGGGCGTTCGACGAGGTCGGAGGCGCTTCCTACACGGCGGGCGCGAAGGTGCCGGTGGCGAACCGGGGCACGCGACGGGGGAGCGACGATGTGCACTGGCGCAAGAGCGTCTTCGGCCCGGAGCTGATGACCCCAAGCATTGCGCCCGGATCGAGTCCCCTAAGTGCGGTGACGGCCGCGTCGCTCGCGGACCTCGGGTATGCCGTGCGAACGAACCTCGCCGACGCCTTTCGCCTCCCGGACGCGGCTGCACTTCGGGTCCATCGGATGCGCGCTGTCGATCTCGGCGACGACGTGATCCGCATCCCCGTCGAGGTGCGTGACCGGAACGGACGCGTGGTGGGGGTCATCCGTCCATGAACGTTCGAGCCCGCATCCCCGGTTCCGTCCGCGACCGCAACGCGTCCCTCGCCGCACCGCGAGCCTGCCCAACCGATGCCCTACCTGTCACGTCCAGCAAGAGGACCGACCGACCCATGACCGACCGACCCATGACCGACCGATCCACGTACCCGACCGATGCCCTGCCGGCCCCAACACACCGCGTGGCAGGTGCTCGCCGCCTTCTGCGGACTGTTCCAGTTCTCCTGATCGCACTGTGGGCGGCCGCCTGCGAGAGTCCGGTTGCGCCGGCCGCCTGCGGCCCGCTCCCGCAGGTGACGGTCAACGTCGGCGAGACATCGAGCGTCGCCGCCTGCTTCAACGACGCGAACGGCGACATGCTAAGCTACACGGCTGCGTCTTCGAACCCGGCCGTGGCCACGGCCTCGATTTCCGGCCCCTCGATCACCGTCGCCGGGATCGCGCCCGGCAACACGACGGTCACGGTGACGGCCAGCGACCCCGACGGGCTTCAGGGCCAGTCGAGCTTCGCGGTCATGGTCCCGAACCGGGCGCCGCAGCCGCGCGGCACGCCGCCGGACGTCACCGTCCGCGTCGGCGCCACCGCGACGGTCGACGCGGGCCAGTACTTCTCGGATCCGGACGGACAGGCGCTGACCTACGCGGCCAGCGCGTCGGACGGCGCGGTGGCGAGCGTCACGGTCGCGGGTTCGACGATCACGGTCACGGCGGAGGCCAAGGGCAGCGCCACCATCACCATCACGGCGAGCGACCCGGGAGGGCTCTCGGCCACCCAGTCCTTCCGGTTCACGGTGCCCAACCGGCCGCCCGCGCCCGTGGGCGCGCTTCAGCCGCAAACGGTCGAGGTGGGCCAGTCGGCCACCCTCGACGTGGCCGCTTCGTTCGACGACCCCGACGGCGACGCGCTGACCTACACGGCCGCCTCCTCGATCCCCGCGGTTGCCCGTACGAGCGTGTCGGGCAGCGTGGTCACCATCACGGCGCAGGGACCGGGCACGGCGACCGTCACCATCACGGCGAGGGACGACGAGCGGGCGACGGCGACCCAGCAGGTGAGCGTGACGGTGCCGCAGCCCAACCGGGCGCCGCGCCGGGTGGGGTCCATTCCCGTGCAAACGCTGGCTCCCGGCGGGTCAGGCACCGTCAATGCGTCCCGGTACTTCAGCGATCCCGATGGAGACGTCCTGAGATACAGCGCGACCTCATCGAATTCGGGTGTGGCCAGGGCTTCGGTGTCGGGCTCGACGGTCACGATCACTGCGGTTGCGACCGGAAGCGCGACGATCACGGTTACGGCCCGGGATCCGGGTGGACTGAGTGCGACTCAAACGGCGAGGGTTACGGTCAGCCAATCAAACCGTGCGCCACGCGCGGTTGGGAGTATCCCTGCCCGCACGCTGGCCCCCGGCGGGAGGGCCACCGTTAGCGCGTCCCAGTACTTCAGCGATCCGGACGGGGACGCCTTGACCTACGCCGCGACGTCATCGCGTTCGAGCGTGGCCAGGGCCTCGGTGTCGGGTTCGACCGTCACGATCACGGCGGTCGCCGCCGGGAGCGCGACGATTACGATCACGGCCCGGGACCCGGGTGGGCTGACCGCGACGCAGACGGCGAGCGTGACGGTGAGGTCGTCGGGCGCACCGGATCTGGAGTTCACCAGCGTCACGCCAACTTCGGTTACGGGGTCGCCGGGCGGCACGGTGCGAGCCACCTTCACGCTGCGGAATTCCGGCAACGCGATGGCATCGGCCACCACGATCCGCGTCTACCAGTCCACCAATTCGTCCATCTCGACCAGCGACACGGAGATCGGTCGCGGTTCCACGCCCAGTCTCGGGGCAGGACAGAGCAGGACCGTCCCGACGACGGTCCAATTGTCCAGCCAAGCCTCCGGCACCTTCTATTTCGGACTCTGTGTGGACGCCGTCTCCGGCGAATCCGACACGACGAACAACTGCTCGCGAGGTGTCCGGGTGACGGTCGGGGGGTCTGGGGGCGGACCCGATCTGGTGGCGGGCGTATCGCCGTCCAGCGTGACGGTGGCGCCAGGAGGCAGCTTCTCGTACGACGCGACGGTGCGCAACCAGGGCGACGCCCGATCGGCCGCAACCACGACCCAAACGTACGTTTCGGACAATTCGACCATCTCCACCACGGACACCCCCCTGGGGCAACCCAAGACCGTGCCGGCCCTGAATCCGTCGGAGGAGGCCAAAGGTTCGTTTACGATCACGATCAATGCGCAAGCCCCCCCGGGAACGGTTTACATCGGAGATTGCGTTGCCCCCGTCTCCGGAGAGTCCAACACCAACAACAACTGCTCTTCGGCGATCACGGTCACAGTGCAAACGGGCGGCAGCGGCGCCGACACCACCTACACCACGGGCCAGACGATCGCGACGCTGCCGACGGGCACCTGGTTCCCGAACACGGTGGCCGGCGGCGCCAGTGTCTCGATCTCGGGCGGCGTCGTGACGGTGCGCTTTACCGGCACAAGCTCGTACATGATCCACAACAACATTCGCTACAGTTGCCTGAGCAGCAGCGGATGCGAGATCGTGAACCGGCGTGTAACCCGGGGCAGCATCAGAGCGCGTGCCGAATCGGGCGGCAGTCTGATTGCGGAGCCGGCGGCGGCGGTTTGGACCATCCGCTCGACCGGCATGGAAATCGTGCGCCCACGAGACGGAGACGACGCGGCCCGAGGCGCGGTGATCCGCGCCTGGATCACGCATCCAGTGCCCCGGCGATAGGCACGGGATCGATCCCATGTACCCCTCCGAGCGCCCAAGAAACGTCGTGGCGAGCCCAACCGTCACCGCGTCCAGGGTCGCAGACGGCAGAGAACACCTCGCTCGATATCGAAAGGAACGAATGCCGATGAACAAGATGAACCGCAATCGCGCCCGGCGAACGACGCTGGGCGCCCTGCTCGTCCTGGCCGTCGCCACATGCGGAGAACTGACCGGTACATCGGCGTGGCGGTGCG
>JAJEBS010000295.1 GCA_022822425.1 Gemmatimonadota bacterium
TAGTCGGTGTGCTCGCCGATCAGGTTGACGCGGCCGGGGGCGGTGACGCGCCAAGTCAATCCGAATAGCCCAACTTCGGCAACAGCCGGAAGAGCCAGACGCCGGCCCCAGCCGAGATCGCCAGCGCGGCCACCGCCGCCACGCCCCGGCCGTACAGCAGATACCCGGTCCCGAAAAGCGCCGCGTAGACCAGCACGCACCCGAGGAACCAGGCCAGGAAGGCCGCGGTGATCGACTCGGCGCCGCGCGGCCCGTCGCCCACGTCGACGACCCGCCGCCATCCCCTGCCCATCGGCCGGATCCTGTCGTAGAAGCCCTGCAGCGTCTCCGAGTCGGCGGGCGAGGTGAGGAAGGTCACCCCGAGCCAGCCGACCGTCGTGATCGCCACGCCGATCACGAGCTGCGTCCACGCCGGGAGCGGCGCGAGCCCCAGCGCCGCGTGCACCCAGGCGAAATAGACCGCCACCACGAACGAGATCGTCATGCCGGCCAGCTCGCTCCACACGTTCACGCGGTACCAGAACCAGCGCAGGAGGAAGATGAGCCCGGTTCCGGCCCCGATCTGGAGCAGGATCTGGAACCCCTGCCCCGCCGTGTCGAGCTGCAGCGCGATGAAGGCACCGAGCACCATCAGTCCCACGGTCGACAGCCGCCCCACCGCCACCAGCCGCCGCTGGCTCGCGTCCGGGTTCACGAAGCGGCGGTAGAAGTCGCTGACCACGTAGGACGATCCCCAGTTGAGCTGGGTGCTGATGGTGGACATGTACGCCGCCGCCAGCGATGCCACCACCAGACCGAGCAGTCCGGCGGGCAGGAACACGAGCATGGCGGGATATGCGAGGTCATTGCCCACCAGCCCGGGATCCAGCTCCGGGAAGCGGGCCTGGATGTCGGACAGCTCCGGGTAAACGAGCATCGAGCACAGCGCCACGATGATCCACGGCCAGGGCCGGAGCCCGTAGTGCGCGATGTTGAACCACAGCGTGGCCTTCATCGACTCCTTCTCGTTCTTCGCCGCGAGCATGCGCTGGGCGACGTAGCCCCCGCCCCCCGGCTCGGCCCCGGGATACCACGCGCTCCACCACTGCACCGCGATCGGGATGATGAAGATGCCCGCGGCGACGCTCCAGTCGGAGAAGTCCGGGAAGAAGTTCATCGCGGACTGCAGATCGGGGTGCGAGACCAGCCCCGCGAGCCCGCCGACCTCCGGCTGACGCAGCGCGAACACGGCCGCCGCGACCGACCCGATCATCGCCACGACGAAGAGCACCAGGTCGGTCACGACGACCCCCCAGAGCCCCGACGTCGCGGAGTAGATCATGGTCACGGTCCCCGCGATCAGGACCGTGGTCAGCGGATCCAGACCCAGGAGCACGCCGCCGATCTTGGTCGCCGCGAGCGTCACCGTGGCGATGATCATCACGTTGTAGAAGACGCCCAGATACAGCGCCCGGAACCCCCGCAGGAACGCCGCCGCGCGCCCCGAGTACCGCAGCTCGTAGAACTCGATGTCGGTCAGCGCGCCCGACCGCCGCCAGAGCCTCGCGTAGAAGAATACCGTGCACAGCCCGGTGATCAGGAAGGCCCACCAGGACCAGTTCTGCGCGACCCCGCCGCCGCGCACGAAGTCCGCGATCAGGTTGGGCGTGTCGGTCGAGAACGTCGTCGCGACCATCGACGTGCCCAGCAGCCACCACGGCAGCTTCCGCCCCGAAAGGAAGAACTCGTCGGCCCCGGATCCCGCGCGCCGGGCAAAACGGAGGCCGATGGCGAGGGCGGTGAGCCCATAAAGCGCGATGACGATCCAGTCGAGCGTGGTGAGCTGCATGCGGTCTTACTCGCGGGAGACGGGGGATGGCGGAGCGTCCCGGAGGGTTGGCCGGGCGTCCGGGAGGGATCGCCGGGCGTCCCACAGGCGCATCGGATAGACCCCCGAGTCTACCAGCCCCCGCAGCGATCGGGCCACTCCGGGGTGATCGCCGGGGAAGGTCACGCCCAGCCACAATTCGCGGGTGGGCAGCACGGTGCAGCGCGCGCGGCTGGCCGCGATGAGGTCGTTCATGGCCTCGGAGAGATAGAACTCGCGGTCGAGACCCGGCGCTGAAGCGAGGAACGCGGCGAACAGATCGCGCAGGGGCGCAAGGATGTCTGGATGGAACCCCCACAGGTTCATGCAAACGGGGGTGTGCAGGGGCACATCGAGTGATTGTCCAGCCACGTCCCGGCCCATGGCGCGGTCTCCTTTGCGTCGGAGCTCCAGCCCCTCGGTCAGTCGCTGCAGCGCGCCCGATTCGTCGATCTGGCAGAGGCCGCGGGAGACGCCGCCGCTTTCCGAGAGCGTGACTTCGAGGGGGTAGCCGATGGTGATGGCCTGGGGCCCCGGGCCCCTCTTTGCCGGATCCGCGGCCTGCATCGCCCTGGCAAGCGTCGCGTACGCGCCCCGCCCGTAGAAGTCGTCGGCGTTGCACACCGCGAAGGGCCCATCGACCTGCTCGCCCGCGGTCAGGACGGCGAAGCCGGTACCCCAGGGGCGGGTTCGCCCGGGAAGCGGGTCATCCACGAGCCCCGGATGGGCCGTTCGCTGGTACGCGTAGCGGATGTCGAGGTGGGTTGCCGCGTCGCGAAGATGGGCGTCGAACTCGGGCCGAAGCGGCTCCTGGATGACGAGCAGGAAGCGGCTGAACCCGGCGAGCGCGGCATCGTAGAGGGCGTAGTCGAGGAGAGCCTCGCCGCCCGGCCCGATGGGCGCGAGCTGCTTCAGACGGCCGAATCGGGTGGAGCGGCCGGCCGCGAGGATGACCAGGGTCAGGGGTGGATCCAGTTTCGTTACCATCGATGCCGGTTTGGGTTACCGTATACAATACCGAAATCCACCACAGCAGGAGGGGGAGGTTTTGGAGACGATGACGGGCCGGGAGGGCGCGTGCCAACACCGGAGCTTGCCCGCGTGAGCCGAAGGGTCCTCATCACCGGTGGCGCCGGTTTCGTCGGGAGCCATGTGGCAGACGCCCATATCGCGCGGGGCGATCGGGTCTGGATCATGGACGACCTCTCTTCGGGGCGATCCACGAACGTCCCCTCCCGCGCCGATTTCATCGAGATGGACATCGCCGGTCCCCGCGTCCGGGAGCTGATCTGCGATGTCGGCTTCGACCTGATCAACCACCACGCGGCGCAGATCGACGTGCGCGCCTCGGTAGCCGACCCGATTGCGGACGCCAGGACGAACATCGTCGGCCTCATCAACATCCTGGAGGCGGCGCGCGAGGCGGGGACCCGGCGCGTGGTCTTCGTGTCCAGCGGAGGCGTGGTCTACGGAGAGCCCGAGGTGTATCCCACGCCCGAGAGCGCCCCCAAGCGCCCGGTGTCCCCCTACGGGGTGTCGAAGCTCGCCGGCGAACACTACCTCGACTCGTTTCGCGAAGTGCACGGCCTCGAGTGCGCGGTGCTCAGGTATGGCAACGTCTACGGCCCCAGGCAGGATCCGCACGGAGAGGCGGGCGTGGTGGCCATCTTCTGCAACCGCCTGATCGACGGCCAACCCCTGGACATCTACGGCGACGGCGAGCAGACGAGAGACTACGTCTACGCGGAGGACGTGGCGACCGCCAACCTGATCGCCGCCGACATGCCGCTCGAGGACGGCGCCGGCATCGACGCGAGAGCCTTCAACGTGGGCACCGGCGAGGCGACGAGCGTGAATACGCTGGCGACCCTCCTGGAAGAGATCGCGGGCGCCCGGCCCGGTCGGACGCACAGGGACGCCCGTCCCGGCGAACTCCGCCGCAGCGTGCTCTCGACCGCGCGCATCCGCGCGATGGGCTGGTCGCCGGCGCATACCCTGCGCGAGGGGCTGGCGCGCACGTTCAGGCACATCGCGGCCGAGAGGGCGGCGGGGACGGCCTGAGGCGCATCGGGAGATCCCGCCGAATCGGCTCCCTTGCGGTGTAGGTGCAGATCACCCATGATGTGGGTGATTATCACCCATGACGTGGTTGATTTGGCATGGCCTATCGCTACCGCCCCCGCGCCCTGGAGCCCACCTTGCGGGCAAGGCTGGCCACCTTCCCCGTGGTGGTCATCACCGGGGCGAGACAGACGGGGAAGAGCACGCTGGCTCGAGAGTTAGGGGGAGAGGGGCGCACCTATCTCACTCTTGACGACTACGCTGTGCTGGATCAGGCCCGGAATGCGCCGGATGCACTGCTTGTCCGTGGCGCCTTCTCATCCGAGTTCTCCGACGACTTCGACAAGTTCGGGCGCCTCACGCTGGACGAGATACAGCGAGCGCCGGATCTCCTTCTCGCGATCAAGAGGGCCGTCGACGAAGACCGGACGCCCGGCCGTTTTCTCCTCACCGGATCGGCCAACCTGGATCTGATGAAGGGTGTCTCGGAAACGCTGGCCGGCCGTGCCGTCTACGTGACCCTTTGGCCCATGACCCGGCGCGAGGCGGAGGGAGAGGGTCGTGCCGGCTACTGGGATGTGCTGGTGGACGAGCCTCCCCGGCGCTGGCTGGAAGCTCTCACGGATACGGCGCCTGGCGCTCGATCCCGATGGCAGGAACTGGCCCTCAGGGGCGGATATCCGTTTCCGGCGCTGCATCTGGGTTCGCAGCCGGACCGGGAGGCATGGTTCGAGGGGTACCTGCAGACCTACCTCGAGCGCGATCTCCGACAACTTGCGGCCATCGACAACCTGGTCGCCTTCCAGAGGCTCGTACGCGCGGTCGCCCACAGATCGGGCGGCCTCATGAACCAGGCCCGCCTGGCGCGGGATGCCGGGCTCCCACCCACGACCGCACAGCGCTATCTGGGTCTGCTCGAGACGTCCTATCAACTGCTGCGCGTCGAGCCATACGCCGTCAACCGGAACAAGCGGTTGGTGAAGAGCCCCAGGCTGTACTGGTGCGATCCGGGTCTGGCGCTACACCTGGCCGGAGGCGGGGAGCCCGACGGCGCGCATCTGGAGAACCTCATCGCGTGCGACCTGTTCGCGTGGCGCGAGACCAGGCCCCGGCGGCCGAACATCCTCTTCTGGCGAACGAGCAAGGGTGCCGAAGTCGACTTCGTTGTCGAGACACCCCGCGAACTCGTTCCGGTGGAAGTCAAAAGCAGCCGGTCGGTCCGCCTCTCGGACGCACGCCACCTGGACATGTTCATGAACGAGTATGGCGACCGGACCCACGCGGGCGTGCTGCTGTACGGGGGCCACGACACCTACTGGCTCAACGAACGCGTACTCGCGGTTCCCTGGTACGCGATCATCTGAGGGGCGATTGCCTTCATTGACGGCGAGGCGAAGCGGAGGGTATGACGCGCACGGCATGCGTGGAGTGAATGGCGCGGCGCATCGCGCAGGCGGGACGGTGACCTACCCTTTTGAATCGAAGCCGAGCCGCCAGACCACCATCTGAGGGTAGGCCCGTTCGTTCTCCACCGTCTCGACGACCAGCCCATCCCCGACGAACGCCTCGAGCAGCGCATCGTGACGGCGGGTTGCGATGAGTGAGCCGGTGGCGAGATCGATCAGGTCGATGCGCATCTCGAAAACCGCCTTCATGTCATCGTCGACCGGCCCATAAGCTACCCGGCCATTGGGCATGCGCCGATACTCCATGTGATCCTGCCAGTCATCCTTGCGCGCGGAACTGACCACCCACAGCCGCTGTTGGTCGTCGACCTGCATCGCGTACATCTGCTGGCGCGGCGGATTGTCGGGAGACCAGGGCTCGCGTGACGGCTCCCTTTCGTTCAGCCTGGGTCCTCTGAGCCCGAGGATCCTGCGGCCGCTCTCGCTCCATATCTGAATGAGGTATTCGTCCGTTCGAGCGCTGTAGATCCGCTGCTGCCGGCCGACCGCCAATACCCGAGGTGCGTAGCCCGTTGCGTCGAGTCCCGCCATCCGGCCGAAGGAATGGAGGACGTCCGTTCCATCGACGATGTGGAGAGGCGTGTCGGCCAACCCCGCTCTCGAGGTGCCCATGTTCAGCAGGTACCTCCCCTCCGCCCCGAGCGGGACCGCGAGGTGGCCGCCCCGCGGGTAGACGGATCTGCTCGACTCGAATGAGAAGTCGGCGTTCCAAACGGTTTCGCGCCCGGTGTCGAGGTCGAAGACATGCACCCGGCCCTCGCTGTCGGTGCGCACCGGAGCCGGACGCTGGAACTCCATGGGCCCGTCCCCCCTCTGGCCGATCTGCCTCAGGAATCTCCCTTGCGCATCCCAGATCTTCACCACGCCTTCCTGCTGCTGGCCGACCCAGTAGTTGCCGGAATCATCCACCGTCGCGTACCGCGACCAGTTGATGTATCCCTGCCCCGGCGTGTCCGTCGTGTCGCCCAGAGCCACGACGCGTTCTATGGTGATGCAGTTCGAGCACAGGGTCGAACTCTCGAGGATGTCGACCGTGGCGGTGCTGTCTTGGAACGTGGTCAGGTCCCTCGGGGCATCGGGGGCTCCGCAGCCGGATAGCGAGCCGGTCAGGGCGACGGCGAGCGGCAGCGGTACCGTGGTGGACTTTCCGAACATCTGATCCACCTCCGTGGCGGGCCGCCGGAACGAGCAGGCGGCGAACTCCTTCCCTTCCGACTTCGTTCTACCCTTGCCTGGCGAAAATGCTCACTGCCACATCGCAGTCGGTCCCGCCCCGAACATCCTCACTCGTCCCCTTTCACATTCTCCGCATACGTCAACGACTTCTCCAGCACCGGATTCGCGTTGTAGGCCTCGGACTGCCCGGGCGGGATGCTCAGGTATTCCCAGTCGTCGCCGCAGAAGGACTTGGCCAGGTAGACGATCTGCCCGACGTGATAGGCGGCGTGGGCCAGCGAGCGAAGGAGTGCTTCGTCCACGCGATGGGGGACGCTGCGGATGGTCACCTCGGAAGCCATGTCGTCGTCGGTCAACTCCGCGAGCGTGTCGAAGAGCACGCCCCAGCCCTGGTCCCACTTCCCGGCTACCTCGACCGGCGAGACGTCGCGCGCCTCGAACTCCGACTCGCGGTCGCGCCACGGCTTCTCCCCGTCCGTGGTCAGGAAGTCGGTGAACCGGGATTCCAGGTTGCCCGCGACGTGCCAGACGATGGTTGCGATCGAGATGGCGTGCTCGGAACCGGCGACGAGTTGCTCGGCGTCCAGTTGGCGGAACGCGCGCTCCCCGAGGATCCTGTAGCGCTGGTATTCCGCTTCGATGAGAGCGACGACGGTGCGGTTCATCTTGTTGCCTCATATTCTATTGTTGCGGCCAAATAATATCATTGGAGTATATATACGACATCTATATATAGATATATAATGATATACACAATATACAAAATAATACAGGATCCCGGGACTACCAACCCTTCGGGGTGATGCCGCCCGCCCGCGTCCCGACCTCCGCCACCGGGAGTACCGAGATCCGGTCGTCGAGCGCGTATTCCTCATCACCCGGATACACGACCCACAGATGCTCCAACCCGAGATCCTCCAGCGCCACCCGCATCGACCGCGTGGTGCCGGGGGCGTCCGCGAACTTGCACTCGAAACCGTATCGCTTCCCTCCCCGGAGAACGAGAAGATCGAGTTCGGCGCCGGCGTGGGTAGCCCAGTAGTACGCGTCGCGCGTCTCCAGCGCGCCAACCAGCTGCTCGACCACGAATCCCTCGAACGAGGCCCCGACTTTGGGGTGACCCAGCAACTGATCTTCTCCCGGAATGCCGAGCAGGGTGTGCAAAAGGCCCGTGTCGCGGACGTACACTTTCGGCGCTTTCACCTGGCGCTTCTTCAGATTCTCGAACCAGGGCGGCAGCACGCGCAGCATGAGGGCGCCCGCCAGGATGTCGAGATAGCGCCGGGCGGTGCCTTCGCTCGATCCGAGCGCCCGTGCGAACTCCGCGGCGTTCCAGGTCTGCCCGTGGAAGTGCGCGATCATCGTCCAGAAACGCCGCAGACTCTCGGCCGGAATGGTAATGCCAAGCTGCGGGATGTCCCGCTCCAGAAACGTGCGCACGAAGTTGCGCCTCCAGAGCGATGACGCCCGGGTGCTGCGCGCGAGGAACGCGCGCGGGAAGCCGCCGCGGCCCCACAGAGTTCGCCAGGCATCGGTTCCCGTTTCATTCAGGCCGAAACCGCCCAGGTCGACGAGCCCGACGCGCCCGGCGAGAGACTCCGACACGCCCTTCACCAGTTCCGGGGATGCGCTGCCCAGCAGGAGAAAGCGCGCATCGTTGTCCGGGCGGTCCACCAGCACCCGCAGGGTTTCGAAGAGCGCGGGCATCCGCTGGACTTCGTCGATGACTACGAGCCCACGCAGTCGCCCCAGAGTCTGTTCAGGCGTGGCCAGGCGCTGCCGGTCGACGGCGGCTTCCAGATCGAACCAGGTGCTTCCCCGAGCGTCGGCGGCGATTTGCCGGGCAAGCGTCGTTTTGCCGCACTGGCGGGGACCGGTCAGCGCGGCGCAGGGATGCACTTCCAGGGCTTCGTGGATGTGCTTGGCGGGTGCCGGGCGATCAATCAGCATCACCCACAATATTCCTTGAAAATCCGCAGTGCAAGTGAGGATTTACAAGGAATGCGTGGAGCGGAGTCGCCTATTCCTCCTCCGGCGGCCTCCGCAGCACGCCAGCGAACAGGATCGCGCCCGACTCGCGCTCCCGGATCAGGTAGGCGAAGGGCCGGTCGGCGATCACCGACGGGGGAAGGCTCGTGACCCCGATCCCCACCGAGGTGGTGCCAGCCGCCTCAGCGCCCTCCTCGGACACCTCGACGAAGGTCTTCTGCTTCACTTCGGAGATGTAGAGCGGAGGAGGAGTCGCGGAGATGCCCGTGAAGTCGGCCACATTTGGCATGAAGGCGTCCGTCATGCCGAGCGACTGCAGCGTCTCCTTCAGGCTCGTGTCGTATTCGACGCGGAACCTGGGGAGCACCACCCGCACCCTTCTCGTGGTCAGCTTTTCAAGGATGCTCTCCCAGCGCGTCTCATCCATCGACCCGATCTCGCCGTCGATGTTGCTCCCGTCTCCGGGGACCAGGATCGTCATCGCGAAGGCCCCCTCGCCGAAGGGCAGGTCCACGATCTGCAGGCTGCCGTCCCGGCCGTGGGGGAATTCGCGGGTCTGGTCCATCATCGGGATCGATTCGGACCCGCCATCCGCGATGTGGAAGGGGGCCTCGGTCGTCTTCGCCGGATCGAACGCGTACTGCCACGGACCCTTGAAATAGACCGCGTTGATGAGGAAGAGCACCGTGCGGCTGTCGATGGGCGGCTCGATGATGCTCTCGATGCGTCCGTTGGTCTTCTCCGAGACCCATTGGTTCATGGTGTCGGCCGCCGAGGCGTTGGAGAAGTCGAGCGCGGCGACCGTGGCATCGAAGAACGCGCGCACGGTGTTCAGGAAGGCCGGCTCGACCTCGAATCCGTCCCGATACCACGCGGAGTTGGCGATCTGCGTGTTCACGGTTGAGTCCGCCGCCGGCAGACTCGTCATCAGGCCGCGATAGCCGTTGTTGATGGTGTCCGGCGCGACATCCGCGAATCCAAGCGTGGCCTGCATCTGATCGTACGTGGCGCCGCGGGCTCCGTTGAGCGCCATCCCGAGGGCCATGGAGGCGCTGAGCGGCGAGACGAGGACGTTCTCTTCCGGATCGGCGGCCATCGCGGCGGCGAGCAGACCCCAGGCGAAGACGTTGCTCTTCTCCACGACTGCGGCCTCCGCCGAGGCCGAGCGCGGCGGGACGATGATCGAGTCGCCCGGGCCGGGGTCCGGGGGCTCGGGGATCGCGGGCTCGGCGGGACCGGGGTCGAGCGGGTCATCCGAGCAGGCCGGTGTCAGGCTGATCGTCAGACCTATCGCAAGACCTGCCGCGATGCGGGCCATCGAAGGGATGCGGGTCATGGACGTAGCCAACTCCATCCAAAGGTGTAGCTGTCACTGCCCGCGAGAACGAATGGGCTGGCGAGAATGTGACGCCTGATCTGCGACCCGGTCCAGTCACGCAGCCAACCAGGCGTGTTTCTCCCCGGGCGAAGTGGGCTGCGGGGCGTTAAGCTCGACTACCTCCGCGCCGGTCCCGCAGTGCGTTTCGAGGCTGTCGGGAGGAGCGACTCCATGAGAATGAGGACTCCGATGAACACCATCGTCCGTCTAGCGTTCGTGGCCGCAATGGGTTTCCCGACCGCGGCCACTGCGATTCCCCAGCAGTCTCCGGCTGACGATCCCCCCGGAGCCCTTCCCTACGACCTCGCCTTCGGGATGGCGGCTTTCCTCTGGGACACGCAGTTCGCGGTCTCGGCGGACGGGGGCCTCGTCGCATACGAGGTGCGGGTTCCTCCCGCCGACACCACCGCCAACCTGGACGAGCGCTACCAGCCCGACGGGACGCCGAGTTCGATGGTGGGGGCGACGATCCGCTACACGGAGATGGCCACGAGACGCACGGTCGAGGTATGCCCGGGTGGGGCCTGCTGGCGGCCGGTGTGGTCGCCCGACGGCACGGCGGTCGCGTTCTTCTCGGACGCCGACGGGCTGCCGCAGCTGTGGGTTCACGATGTGGCGGCGGGCACGTCGCACCGGCTGTCCGATGAACCGGTGAAGCCGAAACTGTGGCACGGCGACGAGCCCCGGTGGAGTCCGGACGGCTCGACGCTATATGTCGGGTTTGCTCCCGAGGGGCGGTTCCGCAACCCGGTACGGCCGGCCGAGGCTCGGGCGGACAACCCGGCGGGAGTGGTCGTGCTGCGGAGCGGGAGCGAGGCGGCAGCGGCCCCGGAGGCGGAAGCACCGCCCCCCACCCCGATGACCGACCACTATGCGCGCGAGCACCTTGTGGCGGTGAAGGCCATCGATGCCGCCAGCGGAGAAACGCGCGTGCTCGTCCCGCAGGACGCGGAGATCCCGGCCGGAACCCTGCGCCGCTCGGCGTCCGGCAGATGGCTGGGCTACCTCTCCACCTTCCGGCCGGAAAGCGACACCACCCAGTCGACCGTGATGGACATCGCGGTCGTGCCGACTGCGGGGGGAGACATCGTCCCCGTCGTGCGTAACGTCCCGCTCACCCGTGACGACTACTTCGGCGTCAGCTACGTCTGGCACCCGTCGGACGACCGGCTGATGTACCTCGACGACAAGCGCATGCACCTGCTCGACCTCCGCTCCGGGTCGCCCACCACCCCCGTTCCGCTCGCCCACGACCTGGGTGACGTGGCCCCGACCGTCTTCGCGTTCACTCGCGACGGCCGGGCCGCAGTGATGGGCGTGGATGTCGTGGACGACCAGGGTTACGGCGACCCGCGCCCTCGTGCGCTCGCGGTGGTGCCCCTGGACGGCGGAACGCCCACGACCTACGCGATCGACGACGAGCGCTGGACGTACGACCAGGTCCTCAAGGCCGACGAGCGGACCGTATGGCAGCCCGACGGCGCGTCCGTTTCCATCCTCCTCACCGAACGCTCGACCGGCGGCAAGGCGGTCGTCCGATTCAGCCCGGCCACCCCGGACGGCCAGGTGCTATGGAAGGCCCGGGCGAAGCTCGTCAACCTCACGTCCGGCGGCAGTCACGACTTCATCGTGGGCCAGTACGAGGACATGTACACGCCCGCCAACATCTTCCGCTTCGACCCGGATTTCTCGGCCCGCGAGCGCATCTCCCACATCGACCCGCGCCTGGACGACGTGCAGGTCGGCACCGCCGAGATCTTCGAGACCACTGTTCCGCTCCACGACGGCACGCTCGCCGCCGTCAAGACCGCCGTTCTGCTTCCTCCGGGGGCCGAGCGGGGCGACCGCCTTCCGGCCATCGTCACCATGTACCCGGGCAGCGACATCACGCGGCGGGCCGCCGACTTCGGGGGCGGCAGCGTGTTCACCGTGCCCAACCTGGTCTTCACCAGCCGGGGCTACGCCGTGGTGCTGTGCGACCTGACCCTCGGTCCCAACGAGCAGGCCGGCAACCCGATCCGCGACATGGTCGACGTGCTGTTGCCCCAGGTCTACCGGGCGGCAGAACTCGGCTACGTTGACCTGAATCGCCTGGCGATCACCGGTCAGTCGTACGGCGGCTACGGCACCGGCTCGATCATCACCCGCACCAACGTCTTCCGCGCCGCGGTGCCCATCTCCGGCATCTTCGACCTGTTCGGCACCTACGGGCGCATCGACGTCGACGGCGGCGGGTTCTTCCTGGCCTGGAGCGAGGGCGGGCAGGCGCGCATGGGGACGCATCCGTGGGCGGATGTGCGCCGCTACCTCGACAACTCCCCCTACTACAACGCGGACAAGATCTCCACCCCTGTGCTGATCGTGCACGGCACCGCGGACATGGCCTATCACGACGCCGGCAAGCTCTTCAGCGCCCTCCGGCGGCTGGGCAAGCCGGCGCAGCTCGCCTCATACCTGGATCAGGGTCACGTCATCTCGTCCTGGAAGCGGGAGAGCGCGGTCGACGCGGCACGACGCATGGTGGACTTCTACCGGCGGCACCTGGGGGATCCCGCGCCGAACCCGATCATCCCTTGATTCCAGCCCGGATCGCATCCTTCTTTCCCAACAGGATGACCCCTTCACGTCAACCCGGGACCACCTCATGCAACTCGGCGCCTTCTCCGTAAGCCTCTCGGTAAAGGACCTCGAGGCCTCGAAGTCTTTCTATGAAAAACTGGGATTCAGACAGACCGGCGGGGACGGCACGGGATACCTGATCATGGTCAACGACACCACGATCATCGGCCTCTTCCACGGGATGTTCGAGGGCAATATCCTCACCTTCAACCCCGGACTGGCGCCGGACATGTCGCGTCCCGAGATCTTCACCGACGTCCGCGAGATCCGCGCGTCGCTGGTGGCGGATGGCGTGGAGATGTCGACCGATACGGACCCGGAGGGCACGGGGCCCGCGCACATCGTGGTGGTCGACCCCGACGGCAACCCGGTGCTGATCGACCAGTTCTTCCCAAAGCCGGGGAGCGAAGGGGATGAGGCGCGTTCCGACGATGAGCCCGGGAGGCAATCTTGAGCCGAACCGAAGTCCGGCGCACCATCGCGGCGGCCCCCGACGTCGTCTTCGCGGCGGTCGCCGACGTCCAGCATTTCTCGCGCGCGGTGGACGATATCCAGCGGGTCGAGTTCGTATCCGAGATCCGGGCCGGCCTGGGCACGCGCTTCCGCGAGACGCGCGTGATGCGCGGACGGGAGGCGACGGTCGAGCTCGAGATCACCGAGTTCGCGCCGCCGGAGCGGGTGCGCTTTCTTTCGGAGGCGGGCGGCGTCCGGTGGGACAGCGTCTTCGGAGTCGAAGCGGCCGGAGAGGGAAGCACCCGCCTGTTGCTGGTGATGGAAGCGACCCCCCTTACCTTCGCGGCCCGGCTCATGGTGCCGCTGATGAAGGGAATGGTCCGCAAGGCAATTGCCGCGGACATGGACGCCGTCAAGGCGTATTGCGAGAAGCCGTCGGGAGGTTCGTAGCGCACCGGGGTTTGCATCGTTGTTCGAGCGCATCCAGCTTTGGGCGCTTAAGGTTCGGGACCACGATACCCGGACGGATCCTGCGGAGAGCAGCGAACCCTTCGACCTTCTCAGAGACGCACATCCATGGCAGACCGGCGCCAGCAGGCTCTCGACTACCATACCGAAGGCCGCCCCGGCAAGATCGAGGTGGTCCCGACCAAGTCGCTGTCCACCCAGCGCGAGCTCACCCTCGCCTACTCGCCCGGGGTCGCCGAGCCCTGCCGGGAGATCGCGGCCAATCCCGCGGAGGTCTTCACCTACACGGCGCGCGGCAACCTGGTCGCGGTGGTCTCGAACGGGACGGCGGTTCTGGGGCTGGGCAACATCGGCCCGCTCGCGGCCAAGCCGGTGATGGAGGGAAAGGGGGTGCTCTTCAAGCGCTTCGCGGGCATCGACGTGTTCGACATCGAGGTGGACTCGGGCGACGCACAGGAGGTCATCCGCTTCTGCGAGCTCCTGAGCCCCACCGTCGCCGGCATCAACCTGGAGGACATCGCCGCGCCCGAGTGCTTCGTCATCGAGCGCGCACTCCGGGACTCGCTCGACATACCCGTCTTCCACGACGACCAGCACGGCACCGCCATCATCGCGGCCGCGGCGCTCCTCAACGCCATCGACCTGGTGGGCAAGCGTATCGAGGACGTGCGCGTGGTCTTCAGCGGGGCGGGCGCCTCGGCGATTTCCACCGCCCGCCACCTCCGCCGGCTGGGCGCGAACCCGGACAAGGTCGTTCTGTGCGACTCGCGCGGCGTCATCTACAAGGGCCGCGAGGAGGGGATGAACGAATACAAGGCCCCGTTCGCGGTCGATACCGGACTGCGCACGCTGGAGGAGGCGCTCGACGGAGCCGACATCTTCATCGGCCTCTCGGTCAAGGACATCATGACCCCCGCCATGGTCTCGTCGATGGCGCGAGATCCCGTCATCTTTGCCCTGGCCAACCCCGATCCGGAGATCCTGCCGGAGGAGGTGGCCGCGATTCGGGACGACGCCATCATGGCGACGGGGCGCTCCGACTACCCCAACCAGGTCAACAACGTTCTGGGCTTTCCGTTCATCTTCCGGGGCGCGATCGATGTGCGCGCGCGCGGCATCAACGCGGAGATGATGCTCGCCGCGACCCGCGCCCTCGCCGAGCTGGCGCGGCTGGAGGTGCCCGAGGCGGTGCGCGGGGCGTACGGCCACGAGGACATCCATTTCGGGCGCGACTACCTGATCCCCAAGCCCTTCGACCACCGCGTACTGTTCCATGTGGCGCCCGCCGTCGCGGACGCGGCCATGCGCACGGGCATGGCGCGCGAGGAACTCGACCTGGACGAGTATCTGGACCGCCTGCAGGCCCTGCTGGGTCCGGGGCGCGCGGTCATGACCGGGATCCGGGCGCAGGCCCGCCGCAATCCGGCGCGCATCGTATTCCCGGAGGGCCATAACCAGGACGTCATCCGCGCGGCCGCCGAACTGGCCGAGGCCGGCATCTGCCGTCCCATCCTGCTGGGCAGGCCTCGCCGGGTGGCCGAGAAGGCGGGCTGGATGGGGCTGGACATGACGGGCGTCGAGGTCGCGTACGCCGCCGAGCGCCCGGACGACCGCCACGACTACGCCGAGAAGCTCTTCCAGCGCCGCGCCCGCAAGGGCCTCACGCTGGCCGAGGCCCAGTGGAACCTGTACAAGCCGATCTACTTCGCGCTCAGCATGGTGGAAGAGGGGGAGGCGGACGCCATCGTGGCCGGCATCGAGGCCAACTATGCCGAGATCCTGCGCCCCGCGCTGCAGGTGATCGGGGCCAAGGGGGACATGCGGGTGGCGGGCCTCTACATGCTGGCCTTCCGCAACCGCCACCTGGTGTTCCTCGCGGATACCACGGTCAACATCGCTCCCTCCGCCGAGACGCTGCGCGACATCGCCCTCCAGACCGCCTCCTTCGTGCGCGACCTGGGCATCCCGCCGCGCGTGGCGATGGTGAGCTTCTCCAACTTCGGCTCGGCGCCGCACGACGAGTCGCGGCGCGTGGCGCAGGCGGTGCAGCTGGTGCGCGAGGCCGATCCCGAGCTGGAGATCGACGGCGAGATGCAGGCCGATACCGCGGTGGACCCCGTGGCGCTGCGCGAGGTCTACCCGTTCACCCACCTCACCGGTCCGGCCAACATCCTGGTCTTTCCGCGCCTGTCCGCGGCAAACGCCTCATACAAGCTGCTGGAGCATCTGGGCGGCGCGGACGCGATCGGCCCCATCCTGCTGGGCATGGCCAAGCCGGTACACATCGTCGAGCGGGGATGCGCTGTGCAGGATATCGTCAACCTGGCGTCGGTCGCCACGGTGGATTGGCAGGCCCGTAACCGCAATGGAGGATGAAGCCATGACTATCGATGCACGCGCGCGGTGTCGCTCCGGCGGCGCGGCGCTCTTCCTGCTTGCGCTCGCCCCGGCGCTCGCGGCCGATCTGGCCGCGCAAAAGCCGGTCTACATCCCTGAAGACGTTCCGGCCCGCGTCCAACCCCTGCCCTCCCTGCGCGAGCAGGCGGCGGAGCAGCAGGAGTGGCTCGAGCTGCGCATCGGACGCATTCTGCCGGCGCTGATGGCGGAATACGATGTGCGCATGTGGATCCTGTCGATGCGCGAGTACGCCGAGGACCCGGTCTTCCGGTCGATCACCTCGCCCACCACCTTCGCCGCCCGGCGGCGCTCGATCTACGTCTTCACCCGTCAGGACGACGGCACGGTGGAGCGGCTGGCGCTCGGCGGCACCGACCAGGGCGGCGTCTTCCAGGCCTATCGCTCCACGCGGCCGGCGCCCACCCAGTCCACCGCGGAACTGGTCGGCAACGAGCAGTGGCGGCTTCTGCGCGAGCTGGTGGAGGACCGCGATCCGGAGAACATCGTGCTCAACATCGACCCCGACTGGGCCTTCTCCGACGGCCTGCACGCCGGGGAGCGCGAGGAGCTGGAGGAGGCGCTGGGCCCCGAACTGGTGTCGCGGGTGAAGCGCGAGCCGCGCCTGGCCATGAACTACATCGCGCTACGCCTCCCGGAGATGATGCCCCGCTACCGCAAGATCGAGGAGACCGTCCACGCGGTCATCTCGGAGGCGTTCTCAAACGCGGTGATCACGCCCGGGGAGACCACCATCGAGGACGTGGAGTGGTGGATGCGCCAGCGGGTGCGCGACCTCGGTTATACGACCTGGTTCCAGGCCAACGTGGACGTGCAGCGGGCGGACGACGTGCCCTCGGACGGCCCTGTGGTGATCGAGCGGGGCGACCTGCTCTGGACCGACTTCGGGGTGGTGGCGCAGAACCTCCACACCGACACCCAGCATCTGGGCTACGTCCTGCGCGAGGGCGAGACCGAGGTGCCGGCGGGGCTCCGGCAGTGCATGGCCAACTCGAACCGCCTGCAGGACATCCTGTTCGAGCACATGGAGCCGGGGCTGACCGGCAACGTGATCCTGGCCAACACGCTCGCGCAGATGCGCGAAGAGGGCATCAACGGAACCGTCTACACGCACCCCATCGGCGACCACGGCCACGGCGCGGGACCGCTGATCGGGCGCTGGGACGGACAGGAGGGGGTGCCGGTGCGCGGCGACGCGGTGCTGCTGCCCTCGACCTGGCACTCGATCGAGCTGCAGGCCACGACCCCGATCCCGGAGTGGAACGGCAAGCCGGCCAGCTGCCGTCAGGAGGAGGAGGCGTACCTCGACACAGACGGCGCGCGGCACTGGGTGTTCCGCAGGCAGAGCAGATTCCACATCGTGTGGTAGAGGTCGCCGAGTACGGCAGAGATGGCGACTTCCGCCATGCGTGACGGCTTGTAATCAGCTCGGAGGCGGCGGCGTGACGGCGACGAGGCGACCGCCGTCGTCCGGGGTCACCAGGATCACGTCCCGCGGGCCGGCGACCACGGCGGCGCTCAGCCTCATGGCCAGACCCTGGGGAAAACCGGAAGGGTCCGGGTTGGCAGGCGAACCGTCGGAGGACTGCATCGGCGGATCGGGAAGGAAGTTCACGTCCAGCTCGTGACGCCCGGGCGGGATCGGGAAGCGCTCGTGGACGCTGATGGTGCGGGCCCGAGGGCTGGACAGGCCCACCGCTCCGGCCCGCAACGTGTCCCCGTCCAGCAGAATCGTGAGCCGGAAGGACACCGCTTCGTCCGTGCACACCTCGGTAGGGCGCATGTGCGGGAGAACGCCTCGGAGCTCGGCCTCGGTCGGCGGACGGCATCGCCGGTTGGATGGAGCCGGGATGCGCCACGACACCCGCAGTTCGGCGGCGTCCTCCGCCGAGGAGCGCCACGGAACCCGGGACAGGAGGACGATCCCGAGCAGGGCGGTCACCGTCAGGGCCACGGCCGCCAGCTTTCGCGTGAACGTCGCTGCGGTCATCGGGCCGGCACCTTTTCGGGCACCTCGCACTCCGTGTCGATGGCGATCTCGTCCTCGCGGGCCGGGGCGTCCAGAAGCGCCAACTCGCTCGCGAAATCAGCCCGGGCGCTCGCGAGGGCGTGTTCGTCAAAGCCGGACGCGCAGGCGACCCGCACTCTCCGCCGGTCGACCCGCGCCTGGAGCTCCGCCTCTCTTTCGTGGTACAGCCGCTCGACCAGCCACCGGGGCCCCTCCCGGCCCCAACAGTCGCGGGGCGGACAGGCCACCACCAGAACACCCCCCGCCCCCGCACGCACCAGGTACTCCACGACCGAACTGTGCAGGTTGCCCGCGCATGACACCAGGAAGCGGCGGGAATCCGCCCCCTCCGCCGTACCGGCGGCGGACCGGCCGCACCCCACCACCACGATGTCCCCACCCCCGAGCGCCCGGCCTGCCGCGAACTCCCTCACCCGGCTCAACTGGTCCCTGCCGGTGCGGCCGGGCGGCCCCACCCCCATGGGCGCGCACGACCCGGCGCAAATGCCGCAGCTGACGCAGGCGGCCGGATTCACGCGGGCGACCAGACCCTCGCGCCCGTCGCTGCGTTCGACCATCCGGATGGCGTCCCAGGGACAGTCCACATAGCACTGCTCGCACCCGGTGCACAGGCGCGTCGACGCCACCGAGGGCGCCGGCCGGCGGTCGCCGCGGGGACGTGTCAGGAGCGGCACGGCCAGCAGGGCCGTCCCCACCACCGCCACGGCGAGCCACACCACCCCCGGGGAGGCCGAGCGCGCCGCCGGGAGCCAGAAGGCGTAGAAGACGTCCAGCACCACCTCCCCGGGCAGCCGCAGCGGATCCGCGGCGGGCGCCAGCGGGACGGGCAGCAGAACCGCCGCCGCGACCAGCAGCCCGACCGTCCACCGGAGGAGCGGCCGCGGGGGCAGCATGACCGGCCGGGCGACCCGGGACACGTGCAGCCAGAGAAAGATCACGATGCCGATCGGCAGCGCGATGTGCAGGAAGAGGTTCATGAAGAAGAAGGCGGCGGGCAGCGCGCCGGCGCCCGAGAAGGTCCGGGAGACGGGCTCGGAGAAGAGGGGCAGCGCGTCGAGCAGCCGCGCGCCCTCCATGGCCAGCAGCTGGCCCTGCCCGTCCCAGACCATCACGAAGCCCGTCCAGCCGCACACGTAGAGCAGGAACACCAGGAGCACGCCCGAGACCCAGGCGAGCGCGCGTGGTCCCCAGCTCCGGCCCTGGCAGAACATCCGCAGGGCGTGGACGGCCGCGGCAACCACGGCCACGTCCGCCGCGTACCGGTGCAGCGACCGGATCCAGCGCCCTCCCCACGCCTGCGCATCGATG
>JAJEBS010000255.1 GCA_022822425.1 Gemmatimonadota bacterium
CTGGCGACGGCTCAGGCCGGGACGGGAATCCGGGGTCCCGTGGCCGGAGACAACCTGCGGCCCGGTCCGGCACACTCAGACGCGAGCGCCCGCGACCCTCCGCCCTTTCCTGCGCCGCTTCTTCCTCTTCCCGGGCCGCCCCGACGGCGGGGTTCCGCGCACCGGACCCCTCGGGCCTCCGCGCTGAGCTTCGACCAGATCCTTCGTGCCCCAGCGCCTCTGGATCTCCAGCAGCGCCGGCGAGGCGACGAAGATCGAGGAATAGGTCCCGACCAGGACCCCGAGAATCAACACGGTGGTGAAGTCGCGGATCACCGCGCCCCCGAAAATGAGCAGGGCCATCAGCACCCCGAGCGTCGTGCCGGAGGTGAGCACCGTCCGCGGCAGCGTCTCGTTGATCGACCGGTTGACGAGCGCCACCGGGTCCTCCCGGCGGCCGCCCTTCGCGTTCAGGTTCTCCCGCACCCGGTCGAATACGACGATGGTGTCGTTGAGCGAGTACCCGATGATGGTCAGGATGGCCGCCACCGTCGGAAGCGCGATCTCGACCCGGAAGAGCGCCAGGAAACCGAGCGTGATGATGCTGTCGTGGACGGTCGCGATGACGGCCGCCACGCCGAAGCGGAACTCGAAGCGGATGGCCAGATAGATGAGGGTCAGCGCGAAGGAGAACAGGATCGCGAGCGCCGCCTTCTGCTGCAGCTCCGCGCCGATCTTGGGACCGACCAGTTCGGTGCGCACCACCTCGATATCACTATTCGGGAAGGCGCCCTGAATCTGCCCGCGTATCTCCAGCGCCACCGCCTCCACCTCCCGGTCCTCGGCCAGCGGGGCCCGGATCACGAACTCGTTTCCTTCGTTGCCGATGCTGGTGATCGGAGGGGCCTGGGCGCCGCCCAGCGCGGACCGCAGTTCCGCCGCGTCCATCGTCTCGTCGAAGCGCACCTGCACCAGCGAGCCGCCCGTGAAGTCCACGCCGTAGTTCTGCCAGCTGCCGATGGCCACGATGTTCGCCACCATCGATGCCAGCGCGATGGCGAGCACCACGGCCGAGAAGACGTAGGCCTTCCTGCGCGCCTCGATGAAGCGATATCGCGCGTTTCCGAAGAGTCTCATGATTCAGATGGTCTCGCGAGTCAGATGCTGATGGGATCCGTGGCCCTCTTCCGGGACAGATACATGAAGAAGAAGCTGCGTGTCACGTAGAGCGCGGTGAAGAACGAAGCCAGAATCCCGATCGAGAGGGTTACGGCGAAGCCGCGCACGGGCCCGGTGCCGAACTGGAACAGGATCAACGCCGTGATCAGGGTCGTGAGGTTGGCGTCCACGATCGCCGACAGGGCGTTGCCGAAGCCGTCCTCGACCGCGGTGCGCACGGCTCTTCCGGCATCCAGTTCCTCCCGGATGCGTTCGAAGATGAGCACGTTGGCGTCCACCGCCATGCCGACCGAGAGGATGAGCCCCGCGATGCCCGGCACGGTCAGCGTCGCCCCGAACATGGCCAGACCGCCCAGCACCAGTACCACGTACACGCCCAGCGCGAACACCGAGAGGACGCCGGCGACGCGGTAATAGATGCACATGACCAGGACCACCAGAACGATACCGATCATCCCGGCCACGCGGCCCTGATCCACCGAGTCCTGCCCCAGCGAGGGGCCCACCGTGCGCTCCTCCATGATGCGCAGCGGAGCGGGCAGGGCGCCGGCGCGCAGCACCAGCGCGAGGTCGCTCGCCTCCTGCAGGGTCGAGCCGCCGAGCTCGATCTGACCGCGGGCGCCGATGCGGTCGCGGATGACCGGGGCGCTCACCACCTCGCCGTCGAGCACGATGGCGAGGAACTCGCCGACGTTCTGCCCGGTCACCTCGGCGAAGCGGCGGCCTCCCCGGCGGGACAGCTCGAACTGCACCTGCGGCGTGTTGAACTGTTGATCGCGCGCGGAAACCGCGTTCTCGAGCATCTGTCCGGTGATGAAGGCGTCCTCGCTCAGGACGTACAACTGGCGATAGATCCTGCCGGTGAGGGCGACGGGATCCATGCCCCACTGGAGGGAGATGTCGCGCGGCATGGCGCGCTGGACCTCCGGGATGCTCAGAAACAGTTCCGCCGCCTCCACGTCCTCCTCCGCCACCAGGTAGACGCCGTCATCGCTGCCCTGGTTGAGGAGCGCGGTGAACGGGCTCAATACGGCGGCATCGTCCCCCTCGGCCTCGGCTTCGGAAGCTTCGTCCTGGGCGACCTGCTCGGCCTCCGCGTCGACCGCGGTATCCTCCCCGGCCTCGGCTGCGCCTGCTTCGGCTGCCGCGGAATCTCCTTCTTCCGACGCGCCGGCGCCGAAGAGCAGTTCTTCGATCGAGGATGTCGGAGCCTGCACGTCGCGGCCCAGGCTGCCCAGCGAATCGGCCCCCAGCGTTGCGACAATCACGCGGTCGATGCGCGGAAGATCGGGGGCGAAATCCACCCACGAGCGCACCAGCTTGAACTCCAGGAAGGCGGCGCGCCGGATGACGTCCTTGGCCTGATTCTCGTCGCTGATGCCCGCGAGTTCGACGATGATGCGGTCGCTGCCCACCTTCTGGATGAGCGGCTCCTCGACCCCGAGCTCGTCGATGCGCGTGCGCAGAACCGTCTCCGCGCGGTCGATGGCGTCGGCGCGCGCCTCGTCGGTGAGCGTGCCGTCCGGGTCGTCGATCTCGACCACCAGGTGCATGCCGCCCTGCAGGTCGAGACCCAGTTTCAGGCCGTCGGCGTAGATGTAGTAGCCGCAGATCCCGAGGATCACGGCGATGAAGATGATCCGGCCACGAAGAGACTTCAGCATGGTGCCACCGCTGGCTCCGGGAGGGTTTCGCGGGTGTGTTCCGGCTCGCGTACCGCCCGGGGGGACCTCCTCTGAACCCTCGAGGCTCCTTCCCGCGAGCGGGATGGGTAGCTATGTAAGCTCGCCAAGCGCCAAACCGGTGTCAATCTGACGCGAACCGCCGAAACGGGGCGCAAGCCCATATGCTTGCCGCCGGACCGGCGGCAGGACGGATTGACGAGCCCGGGCCGGCCGAAAGCCCCGGGATGCAATGCCCGGGGCCACCGACCAGCCTGTCCGGGGATACGGACCGGGCGATGTTCGGGTTTCTCCCTCAGGTGATGTTGGGGTTTCCGTTCCGCTCGGTGTCGGGCAGCGGGAAGCACTCCATGCCGCCGTAGGCGTCGCCCACGTAGGGGTGGGACCCGCTCGTGAACTGTGTGATCCTGCCGAGTCGGCGCAGCACGCCCATGCGATGCCCCTCCACGAAGAGCTCGCGACGGCGCTGCTCCTGCACCTGCTCCTCGATCTCCTGCGCGTTGCTGCTGGCGAAGTTGCCGGGCAGCCCCGCTCCATCGAGCAATTCGTTGATGATGGCGACGGCGGCCGCGCCTCCCTCCACCTCGGCGATGATCAGACGCGCTTCGGTGTAGCTGGCGAGGCGGATCTCCGCGTTGCGACTGGTATACTTCTGCTGGAACCACATCGGCGTGAGCCCGTCCTGCCCCAGGATCCCCGCGTCCATGACGTTCACCCGGGGATCGGGCATGCCCGCCCACTCCAGGTTCCAGAAGGCGGGATCCACCGAGACAGCCTGTTCGACGTGATTGCGGTTGAAGATCTTGTTCTCGCGCACGCTCGCGGCAGTGGAGCGGGTGATGAAGAACTCGAATCCCTCGGGAACCGCCCGGGCGTCGGCAAGCGCGCCCGCAGTTTGTCCCAGGCTCATCTGGGCTCGAGCCCGGCCCATGTACGCCGCGTTGCGGATGTCGGCATCCGGCGACTCCAGGGCCATGCTGAAGCGCTCCTTGGCGAGTTCGAAGACTGCCGCGGGCTGCAGTTCGGGCCCGAGATCGAAGGCCGCGCTGCACCATCCCTCGGCGAACGTCGTATAGCTGTAGCCCGCATAGAGCGCGTTCCTGGCGAGCAGCGACGACCGGTTGGGAACATCGCCGTCGGAGAACGCGCTGATGCGGTTGATGGCGTCATCCGCGATGAAACGAGCCTGCGCGAGCGGCGTGTGCAGCGAAGTTGAACTTCCGCATCCGGAGGTGGCGAACGACGCATCCAGGGGCCGCACGTCCCTGCGTTGATAGGGCACCTGGCCCAGGAAGGTCTGTGAACCCATGAACTCGCCCGAGACCAGCCCGGAGAGCAGCGCGTACTGTGTGTAGGCGCACTCGAAGGCCCCCTGCGCGCTTACGGTGAGCAATGGAGCGGCCGAGGGATCGTCCAGGGCGTCGGCCGGCGTTTCCCCGGGGAGCGTCACTGACAGGTCGCACGCTCCCAGGAAGAGGGTGAGCAACAGGGAGAGAAATCCTCCCTCAATCTTCTTTCGATTATCAAATATGCCTGACATCTGTTCCTCCCTTGTTTCCGGATTGAGCATTGAGCTTCGCGCGAGACGCGGGCATCAGAACCTCACCCTGAAGGACAGGAGGAAGCTGTGCGGGAGCGGCGCCTGGGTCTGCTGCCAGCCCCAGGGATTGTCCCGCGTGCGGCGCGTCTCGGGGTCGAGCCCGGGCTGGCTGAAGCTCTCGTGGACCCACGGGGTCCAGATGTTTCGCCCGCTCAGGGTGATTGCGGCCCGGGAAACGCCGTACCCTTCGACGAAGTCACCGGGAAGCTCGTAGGTAAGGGAGACCTCGCGCAGGCGGAGGTGATCGTCCCTCTCCATCCAGGGGTGCTCGATGTCGAAGGTCTGGATTTCCGCGGCCTGGATCGGGTCCAGGGTGCCCATGAGATAGAGCTGGGCGCGCTCGGTGTTGCGGGTGTTGCGGTCGCGCTGCCAGGTGGTGGTGCTGAAGCGCCGGCTCTCCCAGGTGTAGTTCCAGAGCGCGTTCAGCGTGAGGCCGAGGTTGGGGAGCGCGAGGGACTGGGTGAACGATCCCTGCCAGACGGGTCCGGGCGGCCCGAGATAGTGGAACGGCGCCTGCGAGCACGGAGTGGGCGCGCGGGAGGGGTCCGGCCCCTCGCACATGACGTCGATCAGCCGTGTCGGATTGTTCGGGTCCCAGCGGGCCGAAGCGATGTACTTGCTCCAGTACCCCCCGAGAGGATACCCGACGCGGTGCTGGAAGCGGCCCCGGGTGTCGGCCTGGATGCGCTCCCGGCCTTCGCCGAGCGAGACCAGCAGGTTGTCGTTGTAGGCGGCGGTCGCCCCGAGGTCGAAGCTCATGCTCGGAGTCCGGATGACCTGGGAGTTCAGGGTGAGCTCGATGCCCGTGTTGTTGACCTCTCCGACGTTGATGAAGCGGGAGCCCGGGAAACCCAGAGAGGGCGCGACCAGGTCGGCCAGGATCGCGTCGCGCGTGGTCTGGTTGTAGTAGGTGAACTCGATGCCCAGGCGGTCGGAGAAGAGACCCGCATCGAAGCCCAGCTCGAGTTCCGTTCCGACCTCGGGCTTGAGGTCGGGGTTGCCCAGGTTGCCGGGCAGAAGGGCGGGCTCGTCGCCGGGGCCGGTGGTCGGCGAATAGGTGCGCACCGCCGCAAAGGCGTCCGGCTGCAGGCCCGACTTGCCCCACGCGGCCCGCAGGCGGAAGCTCTCGGCGAAGCCTACATTCCAGAAGTCGGTGTCGCTCAGCACCCACGAGGCGCTCAGCTTGGGATAGTAGACCGCGTTGAAGGTCTCCCCGAAGGCGCTGTGGGCGTCGCCGCGGAGCGCCGCGGTCACATACAGCTGGTCCCGCCAGCCGATCGTCTCCTGGATGAAGAGTCCGGCGCTCTTGGTCTCGACGAAGTCCTCGTCACCCCGTGTCCTCGCCGCCGCCCCCACCGTGGAAACCGCCGAGTTGGGAAGCTCGTCTCCGCGCGACAGGAGGGTGAGGCTCTCCTTGGTGAAGTACTGGGCTCCAAAGGACGTGGCCGAAGTGATGTCCTCGGTGAGATCGAAGCTGGCCGTGACGTTGTAGTCGAACGTGGACTGAAGTCCGCGGTCGTATATGACGTCCTTGCGTCCCTGGCTGAGCCCGGCGTAGGCGAGGAATCCCCCCGAAGGTACGCGGGGCCAGAAGCGCGAGACCTTGGCGTCGGTGAAGTCCAGGCCCGCCACCAGCCTGTGGGTGAGCCAGTTGAACGGGCGGTGGGTCGCGGTGATGGACGCCGTGCCGCGGTTCAGCTCCTCGGCAAAGTCGATGTCGTTCTGGGCCTCGGGCGGGCCGACCATGAAGCCGCGCGAGCCGGTTTCGCGCGATGCCGGGGTGCCCCACAGAAACATCGCGAACATGCCGTAGATGCCGCCCTGGCCGTCCGGGGCGAACCTGCCGTCGCTGCTGATGACGCCCAGATCCGCGGCGAGATCGAAGTCCTCGGAGACCGCGAGCCCGAGGTTGGTGCGGACCGAAGTCTTCTCGATCTGATTGTTGAACATGTAGCCCTGCTCGTTGTCGTGACCCACCGACAGGAAGTAGGTGAGGTCGTTGGTGCCGCCCGAGACGCTCAGGTCGTAGTTCTGGAGGTGTCCGGTGCGGAACATCTGCCGGCCGGCGGCGACCTCCTCGGCGTACAGGTCCTGGCTGATGATCCGCCCGCCGACCAGGCCGTAGTTGGTGGGGATGCGCCCGTCCGGGTTGTTGAACCAGTTGCCGCCCTGGCGGACGGTCAGGTTGACCACGGGCCGGCCGGTCTGCCCCTTGCGGGTGATGATCTGGATGACGCCGTTGGACGCCTCGGTCCCGTACAGCGTCGCCGCGGCGGGCCCCTTGATGACCTCGATGCGCTCGATCTCTTCGGGGTTGATGTCGTTCAGGCGGGAGGTGCCCGCGCCGCTCGAAGGCCCGGCGCGGTTGTCGGCGTTGATGCGGACCCCGTCGACGTAGACCAGTGGCCCGGTGTTTGCCTGCCTGGTGCTCGATCCCTGCGTGAGGGTGCCGATGCCGCGGATGAGAACGTTTCCGCCGGTGCCGACGTTGCCCCCGCCAATCTGCACGCCGACCCCGGCCACCTGCCCGGCCAGCAGCTGCTGGAAGCTGGCGGGCGCGATCTCCTCGATCTGCGCGGAGACTTCGAGGGTGCCCACCACGTTCGCGACTGCCCGGCGCTGCTGCCCACCGGCGGTGCCGGTGACGATGATCTCGTCGAGGCCGAGGGCTTCTGAGGAGAGGGTGAAGTCCTGCACCACGGTCTCACCCGCGGTCACCGTGACCTGGGCGCTGACGGTGCTCATGCCGATGCGCTCGGCACGTATCTCATGGGTGCCCGCCGGAACGTTCACGATCAGATAGCGCCCGTCCTGGCGGCTAAGAGTGCCGAGGCCGGCGCCGGCCAGGTAGACCTGAACCTCGCCGAGCGGGGTGCCTGCGGTCGCGTCGGTGACCTGGCCGGTAATGTTGCCCGGTTCCTGGGCGGCTGCGGGGACTGCCGCGATGAGCGCCGCGGCGGCGAGAAGAAGGGTTGAGGTGAGAGGATTGGCGGCCCGGGGTGGCCGCCCGCGCGCACGATGGGAGTTCTCGTCAGTGAACCATGGTTTCGTCATGGATCCCCCCTTGGTGAGAAGACGGACGGAAGCGAGCTGAGGTGGGGGACGCAGGCCGGGTGGACCCGGACCTGATCGACGAATGGTGCGTCAGGGCCCTCCTGTGGTTGGAATGGTCAGGAAACGGGCATGGCCCGAGACTGCGGGCCGGCGGGATTCCGCCGGAGGGGAGGGAGGGAAAACAGGGCCGGGAGATGCGTGGCGGATGCCGATGAGCGAACGCCGGCCAGCGTCAGATAACGCGGGCACGAGGCCGCAGGAAACCCCCTTGAGCGCCAGCCTTCGGCGCGGGCACCGTCGGGCCCGACGGTGCGGACGGAGGTTGCCCGGTACAGCATCCCGTCATTCCCGGCTCCGGGTACACAGGGAACCTCGAAACTACGGCGGCGCGGGTTCCCGCGCCATCAGGAACTTCACAGCCTGATCGCCGGCGGGTATACTCACGGGAACCGAACGGCCCGGAGCGGTCAACATGGACAACGCGAGCAAACGCCATCCCCGGCATGCCGAGGTTCCGCAAGGCCCATCCGTACATCCTGACGGGACTTCCGAGGTTGTCGAACGCTTCCTGAGGAAGCTGCGCCCGCTCCTGCGCAAGAACTCCGCCCGCTCGGCCTGGCTCTTCGGCTCTCATGCCGTCGGGACGGCGGCACCGGAAAGCGACATCGACGTGATCGTCGTCGCTCCCACGGATCGGATCCCGGTTGAACGCTTTCGGGATTACCTGCCGGCTATCCTGGAAGCCGGTGTGGGAGTGGACTTGTTCGTCTACACGCCCGAGGAGTTCGAGCAAATGCAGGCGGAGCAACGTCCGTTTCTCTCGCACGCGATGAGTCCGCGAGGCTCGTTCATGTGGGATAGCGCCGCCGAGGCCAAACGCTGGTGGGAGCAAGCCAGGAACGATCTCGAGTTCGCACGCATGGCGTTGCGCGAGGAGTTTTTTCACCAGGCATGCTTCATCGCCCAGCAGTGTGCCGGGAAAGCCGTCAAGGCGATCGGTTATCGGCTCGGCGACCGGACCATCATCGGTCACTCGGTCGTTGTCCTGGTCGAGCAGTACGCCGAGCAGGTGCCTGCGCTCGCCGACCTGAACGAGGAAGCCGGTGTCCTCGACCAGTACTACATCCCCACCCGCTATCCCAACGGCTTGCCGGGAGGCGTCCCGTTTGCGGCGTTCCACGAGCCACAGGCCAGGGCCGCCATTGAAGCGGCAGAACGGTTTGTGGAACTCGCTCGAAATCATCTCTCGGAAGGCGATCCGGGGGACTGACGGAACCGGCCGCGCGGCAAGCGAACGGATCTCACGCGATCGGACGCGACGAGAGTCGTCCTCAGTAGCTCACCCCACCCAGCTCCTCCAGGTAGCCGACACCGGGCAACTCGGCGTCCTTGCCCCGCAGGTAGTAGTCGAAGAAGGCCTGCATGTCGGCGAGCATCTCCCTCGTGTTGTCGAAGCCGCGGACGTAGAAGTTCTCGCCGGGATAGGCCTTGTAGCGGGCAGGCTTGTAGAGGCGCTGCAGCTCCCGGAAGAACTCCGTCATCTGGGGTGAGCCGGGATAGCGGCCTTCGCCGTGGAGCACGAAGACGGGTACCCGGGCATCGGCGATGTGGTAGTAGGGGGAGTTGGCCAGGTAGCGGTCCCTGTGCTCCTCCAGCCGCCCCATCTCCTTGCGCAGTTGCTGCAGATGGCGGAATTCGCCGTCCTCGAAGAAGGTGACCCGGTCACAGTAGCCGGAGGCGGCGATCACGGCCTGGAAGGTCTCGCCGCCGAAGCTCGCCGCCGCGCACGACATGAAGCCGCCGTAACTGGTGCCCGTGGTACCGATGCGCTCCGGGTGGACGTAGGGCAGGGTTCGGAGGTACTCGGCAGCCGCCGCCGCGTCCGCGAAATCGCACTTGCCCCAGCAGCCGTCGTTGGCCTCCTCGAAGTCGCGTCCATAGCCCGAGCTGCCGCGCACGTTGGGCAGAAGGACGACGTAGCCGCGCTGGGCGAAGTACTGGATGGAGCGTTCGAAGCTGTCCTCCCACTGGGACGTGGGTCCGCCGTGGGTCCACACGATCGCGGGATGGCGGCCATCGGCGTCGCCCTGACCCTCGGGCGGGCGGTAGAGGTAGGAAGGGATGGTCAGGCCGTCCCCGCTCCGATACTCAACCTTGGCGGGCGCCACCAGCCGGTTCTCGACCCCCTCGACCGGCATCGAGTCGGTCAGCTTCGATTCCCTCCCCGAATCGAGCGCGTGCACGATCAGATCCCCGGGTCGGGTCGGCGTTTCCAGGGTGTAGGAGATGCGGCCGCCGTCCGGAGACCACCGGGGCGCGCCGATGACCCCGGATTCGGGGCGGGCGACGACGCGGGATTCGCCGCCGTGCGCGGGTGCGGTCCGGAGCTGGTAGGTGCCGCCGTGGTTCTCGACCCAGGCGAACGCACTGCCGTCGGGCGACCACACGCCGTCCGTCTGGTCGGCCTCGGCCGCCGCGAATCGTCGCGGCTCGCCTCCCGAGCGGGACACGCTCCAGTAGTTGATCCAGCCGGAGCGGTATGAGGGGAATACCACCGTGGCGCCGTCCGGGGAGACCAGCGGATAGCCGAACGTGCCCCCCTCCCCATAGTCGAAGAAGTCCTCGTCTTCTACAATCACCCTCTCTTCACCCCCGTCTGCGGGAACTTCGACAATGGTATGGTCCATCCATGCGTCATCGAGTCTCACGAAGAGGACAGACCGGGAATCAGGGCTCCAGACGGGATAGACCTCCAGTTCCGGGCCATCGGTCAGCCGGCGCGCTTCCCCTGAGGGGACTTGCACAGTCCACACGTCGTACTGCCCGTGGCGATTCCCGGAGAATGCGATGTGCGTCCCGTCCGGCGACCAGGAGTAGCCATTGATGAGCCGGCCCCCGTTGCCGGTGAGGCGCATCCCTTCGCCGTCTCGCGGCGACCAGAGCCAGATCTCGGGCGTGCCGCTCTTGTCCGACACGTAGGAGATCCACCGCCCGTCCGGCGACCAGCGGGGTTCGGCCGAGGCGAGGAAATGACCGCTGCCGCCCGTCGAGACCGGCAGTTCGCTGATCGCGCCGCCTTCGGGGCGAACGAGGCGGAGGTTCAAGCCGCCCAGAAGAATCCACTCGCCGTCGGGTGCCCAGCGCGGGGTCTCGCCGCCAACCGTGGACGAGAGCGACAGCAGCGTCTCCACCGGAAGCGGCCCGGATGCGTCCTGAGCGGGAAACGGCGCCAGCCGCGTCGAGGATGTCAGGGCCATGCAGAGCAGGAGCGGGACGATTCTGAGCAGTCTCTTGGCGGGTCGTCGCATGGAAGGTCTCCGGAAGGGCAGGATCATACTTGGTCGGGCGCGGCTTGCGGGTTCGTTCATCCCCGGCCCTGAGCCGGGCTCAGTCGCCAGCAGTCTCCAGCGAACAGTGCTCCCCGCACCCGAAGCGGCGGCGGTTGCGCGCGAAGTTGCGGTATCCCCACGCGAACAGGGGACGTGCGAAGGGGAGCCGGAAGACCCAGCCCAGCCGTGGACCGCGCGGGAGTACCCGCAGGAGTTGCTCGATGGCCCGTGCGCCTTCCCAGGTGTCACGAGGAGCTGCGCCCGGCCCCACCAGTTGCAGCGCCTCCTCGAAGCGGGCGGGGTCGATCCAGGGGAAGCGGGCCGGCACTCCGTCCTCCTGATAGGCGACGGTCTCGATGGTACCCGCCGGGTCGCGGCGCCGCAGGTAGTCGATGAAGCGCAGGCATACGGCGCAGTCGCCATCGTAGATGACGGCATAACCGGCGGGCGCACGCTGGATCATAAGCCTCCGGGTTGCGGGTAGAACTCCTCGAAAACCTACCGCACCGGGCGAAACAGTGACAGAAACGGCAACCGCCGTGCTCGATTCGCTATCTTTGCGCCGGAGCGCATCCCCCACGTCCCCATGGAGAAGCGTGGATACGGCGGAATTCTGTCGCGAACTGGAGCGGCGCCTCGGGCCGGGCCGCATCGCGCGGGACGTGCCGCTCGGTCCCATGACGACCTTCAGGATCGGCGGGCCCGCGGACATGTTCGTGCGGGCGCGCACGGCCGACGAGCTCGCGGACGCCATGATGGCGGCGCGGGAACTCGGGATTCCGCACTTTCTGCTGGGACGGGGCGCGAACATTCTCGTCGGGGACGGCGGCTTCCGCGGGCTCGTGATCCGCTCGGAGGTGGGCGGCATCCATTTTCTTGACGATGTGCGCGTGCGCGCGGGCGCCGGAGTGGACAGCTTCCCGGACCTCATCCAGGCGACCGTCCGGCGCGGACTCGGGGGGCTCCACCACTTCGTGGGGATTCCGAGCACCATCGGCGGGGCCATGTGGCAGAACCTGCACTTCCTCGCGCCGGAGCGGGACCGGACCGTCTTCCTCGAGGAGGTCGTGGAATCCGCGGAGATTCTCACCGAGGAGGGAGAGCGCAGAACCGTCGACCTGGACTACTTCCAGTTCGGGTACGACTACAGCATCCTGCACGAGCGCGACGATGTCGTCCTCACCGCCACCTTCCGCCTCGAACCCACCCCGGCGCGTGAACTGCGGCGCGTCATCCGCGAGAACCTGCGCTGGCGCAGCGACCGCCATCCGGACCTGTGGCTGTACCCCTGCGCGGGTTCGATCTTTCAGAAGATCGAGGGCATCGGCGCGGGCCGGCTCATCGACGAGTGCGGGCTCAAGGGGCATTCCCACGGCAACGCCCAGATCTTCCACCGGCACGCGAACATCATCGTGAACCTGGGAGGGGCGACGTCCGCCGAGGTGCGCACGCTCATCGACCTGTCGCAGGAGACGGTGGCGCGCGAGACGGGCTACGAACTCGTCCCGGAGATCGTCTTCGTGGGAGAGTTCTGACGCGAGTCGCGTTACGGCAGACCCAGCGCCACGTACTCGGCAGAAGAATCGCTGCCGCCGACGGCGACCACGATGTACTGCCTGCCCTCGTGCATGTAGGTCATGGGACCTCCGGTCGTGCCCGCCGGGAGGTCCATCTCCCACACGACCTTGCCCGTCGCCTTGTCGTAGGCGCGGAACTCGGTTCCCCAGTGGGTATCCGGGGTGCCGATGACCGCGTCGCTCCCCTCCCCGATGAAGAGCAGTGTCGACGTCAGCAGCGGCGCCGGACGATTCGCGTTTCCGAGCGGGGGCAGGTCCAGACCTTCAAGCAGGGGATGATCGTTGGGGGCGTCGCCGTTGGGCGCCATCCAGAGATGCTCGCCCTTGTTCATGTCGATGGCCGTGATCCGTCCCCACGGCGGCTTGACGATGGGCAGCCCGTCGATCTCCGCGCTCGGCCATCCTCCCTGGGTGCCGAACACCATCTCGCCCGGTTCGTCTGTCCTGGACAGGCGCCAGACGTTGGGCAGCGTGAGCGAGACGGCGTAGTAGGTGCCCGTCTGCGGATCGAACGCGCCGGTGTGCCAGTTGCCCGCGCCCCAGGCTCCCGGGACGACGTAGGTGCCGATCTTTCCCTCGATCGAGCCTTCCTCCATCGGGGGCGTGAACAGCGGCCCCATGACCAGTGAATCCGCCAGCGCGAGGGCCCGCTTGTGGATCTCGGGGGTGAAGTCGATCACGTCCTTCTCGGAGACCCCCTGTCGGTCGAACGGCGGCGGTTTGCTCGGGAAAGGCTGCGTCGGCGAAGTGGCCTCTCCGGGCACCTTCGACTGCGGGACCGCCTTCTCCTCGATGGGCCAGACAGGCTCACCCGTGCGGCGGTCGAAGGTGAACAGGAAGCCAGTCTTGCTCGCCTGCATCACCGCGTCGATCGCGCGCCCGTCCACGTTGATCCGTCCCAGGACCGGCGGGCCGAGGGTGTCGTACTCCCAGATGTCGTGGTGCACCATCTGGAAGTGCCAGAGGCGCTCGCCCGTCGCGGCGTCGAGCGCCACGAGGCTGTTGGAGAACAGGTTGTCGCCGGGGCGGTGCCCTCCGTAGTAGGCCGAGGTCGGGGCTCCCAGGGGCACGTAGACGATGCCCAGATCGTCGTCGGCGCTGAGGCAGCACCACGAGCCCACGTCTCCCGACAGCTCACGCGAGCCGTCGCCCCAGGTGTCCGCGCCGAACTCGCCTTCCCTGGGGATGACGTGGAAGGTCCACGCCAGCTCGCCTGTGCGGGCGTCGAACCCGCGCACGTCCTCCGGCGCGCTGTCGCGCCACTCCGTCCCCGAGTCCCCGGCCCCGTCGACGGTGCCCGCGATGACGATGACGTCGCCGACCACGATCGGGCCGGAGCTCCAGCTGAACCGGTCGCGGCCCTCCGGCACGAGGTTCACGCTGCCGCCCTTGCCGAACGACGCCACGGGCTTCCCGGTCCCGGCGTCTAGGGCGTGCAGCCAGGAGCCGCGCACGGAGATGATGCGCCCGGCGGCGTGTCCGTTGTCCGAGCGAAGGTCCTCGGCGCCCTCCCCGCTCCAGTAGGCGACGCCGCGGAAGCTCCGTCCGCGCGCGTCCTCCAGGGAAGCGGCCTGCTGGACCCAGCGAGTTTCGCCCGTTCCGGGATCGAAGGCCTCGACGAGGCCCACCGCGTTGGGTGCGTACAGTGTCCCGTCGACGAGAATCGGGGTCCCGCGCAGGTAGTTGTTGTAGGCGAGTTCCGGGAACTCCTCCTGAAGCTGCGGGTCGATCCCCGGGCGTTGCCATGCGATTTCGAGCGATGCGACGTTGTCCGCGTTGATCTGCGCCAGCGGCGAGTAACGGTTGAAGGAGTTCTGACCGCCGTAGTAGGTCCATTCGGCGGTTGGCGGCGGGGCGCCGTCGGGACTCTCCCAGGGGCCGGCATTCCCCCCGGGACCGCCGTCCGCGCACGAGGAAGCCAGGAAGGAGGCTGTCATGGCGAGGCAGGCGGCGAGCGCCATTCGGTTGCGGTGAAGGTTGGTTCCCGTGCTCTTCGCTCGACTCGTGCGCATGGAGGCCTCCGTATCCGGCGCGCTGGTTCCCGGCTGCTCGCGTGAACGTAACGCGCGATTGTGGTTTGCGCCCGACCGGGGCCGGTCGGATGGAGGAGCGGATTCCCGATGCCCGGAAAAAGGAACAGAGATAGGGGACGTCGAGCGCGAGAACGGCGGAGCCTCGCGGACGAACCGTTTCCCGATCGCGGTCGCGAACGGATCCGGGCGTGGACTCGGGAGATCGGCCGCGAGCTCCTCGCCGCGTCTTCGTGGATCGACGACCCCGACTTCACCGCCATCCACCCGGACGACCTCGCCTTTCTCTTCGACGCCTACGACCGGCGCTTCCTCCGGGGCCTCGCGCGCAGGCGGCTCGGGCCCCAGGCACTGGTGTTCCGCCTGTCTTCCCGGATGACCCGCGCGGGAGGAAAGACCACCCGCCGCCTGAAGGCCGACGGCAGAGCCCATTACGAAATCGCCGTCTCGACCGAAGTCCTCTTCAACGGCTTCGCCGACGACGACCCCGAAGTCAGCGTCGCCGGCATCCCCTGCGCGAACCGTCTGGAGGCGCTGCAGCGGATCATCGAGCACGAGATCGTCCATCTGGTGGAGTTTCTCGGCACCGGAAAGAGTAACTGCGGGGCACGTCCCTTTCAGGAGCTCGCCCACCGCCTGTTCCGGCACCAGACCCACACCCACACGCTCATCACGCGGGCGGAACGGGCCGCGCGGCACGGGATTCGCGTCGGTTCCCGGGTTTCCTTCCTCCACCGCGGCAAACGTCTCGCGGGCCGGGTCAACCGGGTCACCAGGCGCGCGACGGTGCTCGTCGAGGACCCGGAGGGCGAGCGGTATTCGGACGGCGGGCGATATCGGAAGTACTACGTGCCGCTCGCGGGGCTGGAGCTGGAGGACGGATGAAGGGTACCCGGCCACCCAGCCAGTTCGGCGCAACTGGGTAGCTGTCCCTCCGCATCCCGAACCAGAGCCTCGGCGAGGATGTCCCGCACCAGCGCGGAGCGGGTTACGTTGCGACGACGCGCCTCACTGGCGAGCGACGCGTGCAAGTCATGGGGCAGCTTGACGGACAGGGCATTCATGGCACGATCCCAATACGAAATGCGGCAATTCGCAGTACCCTGTATCCCCGTATAGCCAAGTGACCACAGTCCAGTGACCGCTCCCGGTGACGCCGCCCGCCCGCAGGCTCTCCCAGCCATGAGTCCCGACCAGCACCGGCGGGCGCTCCAGGGTGCGATGGCGGCGCTCTTTCTGGCGGCCATGGGAAATACGATCGTGGGCACCGTGCTGCCTGCCGTAATCGCCGACCTGGGGGGATTCGACCGGTACGCCTGGGCGTCCACGTCCTACATGGTGACGTCGACGATCGCGATGCCGATCGCGGGCCGGCTCGCCGACCTCTACGGCCGCCGGGTCATGTTCCTGGTCGGGGTCGCCGTCTTCACCCTCGCTTCGATCCTGATCGGGTTGAGCCAGACCATGAACTAGCTCATCCTCTTCCGAGCGCTGCAGGGAATCGGGGGCGGTGTGACGATCGTCAACGCCATCTCCGCCGCGGGGGATCTGGCGCCCCCCGAGGAGCGCGGCAGGTACCACGGCGTCGCAGGCGCGGTGTTCGGCCTGGCGGCCGTCGCGGGACCGCTGGCCGGGGGATTCATCATCGACCGGGCGCACTGGAGCTGGGCGTTCCTCGTCAACGTGCCCATCGGGCTGGTGGTGCTGGCCCGGCTCGCGCGATCCTACCCCCGCCACGCCGGTTCGTCCGGAAAACGGCCCGTGATCGACTATGCGGGAATCGCGGCGCTGGCTACAGGCACGATGTGCGTTCTCGTTGCGCTCTCGGTTGGAGGCGTCCTCTATCCGTGGGGTTCCTCGCAGGTCATCGGGCTCCTTGCCTTCGGACTGGCGATCACCGGTCTCTTCATAGCCATCGAATCCAGGGCGGCGTGGCCGATCGTACCCCTGGGAATCTACCGGAGCCGAATTGTGCTGGTGTCCGTATCGGCCTACTTCCTGATCGGGTTCATGATGTTCGGCGCCATCCTCTTCATACCGCTGTACTTTCAGGCGGTGCAGGGGACTTCCGCCGCGCAGAGCGGCGCCTTCCTTGTCCCGATCCTGCTGGGCATCGTCGTCGGCGCCGGGGCGTCGGGACATCTTCTGTCCCGTTCAGGCGTGAGTTACCGCGCGGTCGCTCTGCCCAGCACGGTTCTCGCAGCGGCCGGGATGCTGACGCTCTCGACCCTGGCTCCCGAAACCGGTGGTGCCGTCGCCGTCGCGTACATTCTGGCGATGGGCATCGGGATCGGCGGCGTGACGTCGGCATTCATGGTTGCCGTGCAGAATGCGGTTCCCCACGGCAACATCGGCGCCGCCACGGCCGCATTGCAGTTCCAGCGGTCGGTGGGAGGCACGGTGGGCGTGGCCGTCATGGGTGCCGTCGTGGCGCAACGCGCGTCTTCGCGGTTCCTGGACATTCTCCCGGAAACGTTGCGCGCCCGGCTTCCGGACGGCTGGCTCGAGTCGATGGCGCCGGCCGGATCGCTGCTCGACTCGACGGTGCGGGAGCTGGCGGGTGGCGCAGAGGCTGCCGAGAGCGTGAGCGGGTATTTCACAACGGCCCTGAGCGGCGCGCTCGATGACGCATTTGTCGTCGGAGGGGTGGTCGCGGCCCTCGCCGTTGTCAGCGCGCTGCTGCTGAGGGCGAAGACGCCTGGTCAGTGACCTTCCCCGCGCGCTGCGAGACGCGCTGCCCGGGATCTTCGATGCCCGCTCGTGGGCGTACTGGCACGCTCGGCTGGGAATGGAGCCCGCTCCGCCACGCCCGGTGAGGGAGTTCATCCGCTGAACGACCGCGCCTGACCTACGGCCTCTCCGCAGCCAGGTCTCGCAGCGGTCCGGGGGCGATCTCGTGCCCGCCCGGAAAGAGGAGGAGGTCGAACGGAATCCCCAACTCCCTCAGAAGCGCTTCCTGGGCTTCCTCCTCCCGCCTGTCGCGGAACTTGTCGCTCTCTCCGCGGACGAAGGTGACCCTCGCGCCGTTGAGGCCGGCGGCCAGAGCATCGCGGCCCAGGTCGGTGGCCAGGCCGGCGCCCCAGAGCACAAGCTCCGTAGCGGCCGGGCGGCCCAACACCACCCATCGGGACGCGGTGTGCGCCCCCTGGGAGAAGCCCAGCACGACCCGCCGGCGGACGGACGGCGCGGCGGTGGTGGCCACCTCGGCCGCGAGGGCGTCCAGGTACGCCACGTAGTCGGCGATCTCGTTGTCCCGGTCCTCGCGCGTCATCCAGCTGGCCCCCACCCGGTGTTCCGGCCCGTGCCGGCCCGGGCTCGGATCCACGTAGAAGCGCGAGAGCGCCTCGGGGACCACGACGATCCGCTCGGGGGCATCCAGGACCTCGAAGCGCCGTGCGAAGCGGCGGGCCGCCTGCCGGTAGCCGTGCAGCACGAACCAGGCTTCCCCGACGCCGTCGCCGCTGCCGCCCATCATGTAGTAGCGGGCCGTGCGCGCGACCTGGATGCCGTGCCTGGAGAGTTGAGGCTTGCCGCTCGCCATCACTCTTCCGCCTTTGGGGCCCGCCGTGCGATCACGTGCTGGAAGACCTCGTCGAGCCGCGCGAGGCGGGCCTCCTCGTTGCGCATCTCCAGGAGATCCTGCCGCCACTCGGGGTCCACCTGCACGAACGCGGCGAGTCGAAACGACACTTCGTCGTTCGCGTCCAAACCCGGCGACGCGGGGGATGAGCCCTGAAGAGCGGAGACGGCGGCGCGAAAGAGATCGATGGAAGCCTGGCGCCGCGCCGTCAGCCCGGGCCGCGGGCCGGGCTCGTCCTCGTACTCCGCGACCACGGCCTCGTAGTACGGCTCGCCGGACTCGAGCCCGTCGTGAATCGCGAAGCGGCCCATGCCCTTCACCAGGATGAGGGAACGGCCGTCCTTGAGCCCGTGATGCTGTTCGATCCCGGCCAGCGCGCCCACCCGTCCCTCGTCGATGAGAAAGGGGCCGGAGCGGTCGGAGTCGTGGTAGATGAGCCCGAAGGGCCGGTCGGTCTCGAGGCAGCGCGCCACCATGCGCCGGTAGCGGGGCTCGAAGATGTGGAGCGGGAGCAGTTCCCCGGGAAAGAGGACGACGTCGAGGGGGAAGAGGGGCAGGCGGTTCATACCACGCGCTTGCGGGGGGCAGCCGGAACCCCCGGATCGTCGATGAGCACCCGCCCGACCCCGCGCGCCAGCAGACGGCGGACGCGGATGAAGAGCAGGATGGCCACCGCCCCCAGCCCCGCGGCCAGACCCCACCAGAGCCCGCGCGCGCCCATGTCCGCGCCGAAGGCGAGCGCGGCGCTGATCGGAATCCCGAACACCCAGAAGCCGAGCGCGTTGAAGATGAAGGGCGAGCGGGTGTCGCCCGCGCCCCGCAACACCCCCGCCGCCACCGCCTGCAGGCCGTCCGCGACCTGGAAGATCCCCGCGATGGGAAGGAGCGCCACCGCGACCGCCAGGACCCCCGCGTCCGCGGTGTAGACGCGGGCCAGCAACCCGGGGGCGCCCAGGAACACGCACGCGGTCAGGACCATGAACCCCCCGCCCAGCAGGGTCCCCGCCCCGGCGGCGCGGCGCGCCTCCACCATGTCCTCCCGGCCGACCGCCCGTCCCACCAGCACCGCCGCCGCGCCCGCGATCCCCAGCGGGACCATGAATGCGAGCGCCGCCAGGTTGAGCGCCACCTGGTGACCGGCCATGGTCACCGTGCCCAGCCAGCCCATCATCACCCCGATCAGCGAGAAGGCCCCGAACTCGAGCTGCTGCTGGAATCCGAGCGGAGTCCCGAGGCGGATCATGCGCCCCAGGGCGAACACGTCGAAGGCCTCGCGCCGGATGCGCGCCAGGTAGGGCCTGACGACGCGCCAGGAGAGCGCGAGCAGGAGCGCGGCCATGAACCAGCGCGCCACGCTCGACCCCCACGCCGAACCCACCGCGCCCATCTGCGGAGAGCCCAGGTTGCCGAAGATGAGCACCCAGTTGAGGAACACGTTCAGGAGGTTGGCCGCGACAATGGTCCACACGATGGACGACACCCGGCCCATGGCCTGCAGGCTCTGGCGCAACACCACGAAGGCGTAGAAGGGAAGCATCCCCGGGATGGAGCCGAAGATGTACCCCGCCCCGACCGGCACCACTTCCTCCGGCTGCCTCAGCCACACGAACACCGTGCCGGAAGGCAGGAAGAGCAGCGACGCGATCAGGGCCAGGAAGAACGTGAGCACGAAGCCGCGCTGGATGCCGCGCGCGACCGATTCCGCGTCGTCCGCGCCCACGGCCTGGGCCACGATGGGATCGAGCGCCATCAGCATGCCGTTGCCGAAGACCGCGACGGTGTAGAAGTAGACGTTGCCGAGCGCCACGGCGGCCAGGTCGGTCGCCGACAGCCGCCCGACCATGATCGTGTCCACGACGCCCATCAGCATCATTCCCACCTGCACGCCCACGATGGGCAGCGCCAGGCGCATCATGCTGGCGAGATTGGCCCGGCGGGGAACGAGATCCATTGGAAGTCCTGGCGTCCTTGGGGGCGCCTCAGAAATCCAGCATCGAGTCGTCGACGTCGCCGGGACCGTCGATGCCCATGCGTGCGGCTTCGTGGGCGCGGATCGGGCGGCGTCCGGCGAATCCGGCGTTTACCTCGTGCCACTGCGAGATGCGCGGCTCCCCGCGGCGCCAGCACAGGTACACCCATCGCCCCTCGAAGGTGGTCGGAAAGTCGAGAAGGCCATGCTCCAGTCCGCCCACCGGAAACCGGATGCCTCTCCCCAGGATCTCCTCCTCGATGCAGCGCCGGATGCGCGCGCCGGCAAGCCCTGCGCCTTCGCGATGCTCGAGGAACTCGGCATGATCGGGGTTGGTCGGGGCCATGACCAGGCGTCCCCAGAGCGCGTCGAGGATCTTGAGCTTCTCGACGTGGCCCTCCAGCTCCTCGCGCGAACCGGCGAGGTCGTCGAGGACGGTCTCGAGCGCGGGCAACAGGGCGTTGGCCTCCTCGAGGGTGAAGGCCTTGCGCGGAGGCTTCACCCGGCGCGCGCCTCCAGCGCCGCGAGTCGCCGCTCGATCTCCTCCAGCTTGTAGAGGATCATCACGTGCGTCTTCTTCGCATCGATCCCGACCGGGCTGGCGTCGCTGCCGATCTCGCGGGCGATGCGCCGGTAGTCCTTTGCGGATGGCTGGCTGCTCATGTGGCGGCTCCCGTGGTGGTTGCCGCGAATCCTCGGGATGGCGCGCCGGATTGGCAAGCGCGGTGCGCTCGCAGCCGCGACCCGGCATCGAGACGGGATGCGCGCGGGGGACGCCCGGTGCCCTGTCGGAAGTGGCGAATCGAAGGTCGCTACGCGATGTTGCCGGAACGATGGATATCGATTCCGATAATCGAGCACTTCGAGACCACAGGGAGGGCAGGCGGCCCGATGACCGACATCACGCGCAGAGAGTTCGTATCGGGAGGCGCCGCCCTGGCGATGGGTGCCACGGTGGTTCCGCGCCACGTGCTGGGAGGACCCGGATACCAGGCGCCCAGCGACACCCTGGCGGTCGCCATCGTGGGCGCGGGGGGAATGGGCGCCGAGAACGCGCAGGAGCTCGGCAGCGAGCGCATCGTCGCGGTGTGCGACGTCGATCATCGGCTGGTGGAGAACAAGGTCGAGGAGCGCTCGGTCGACCGTGACGGAAACCCGCGCGAGCCCGGAGTCCGCTGGAGGGAGCAGTACGCCGCGGCGCGCAAGTACACCGACTTCCGCGTCATGCTGGAGCAGGAGGACGAAATCGACGCGGTGCTGGTCGCGACCCCCGACCACACCCACGCGGTCATCGCCGGGGCCGCCATGCGGGCGGGCAAGCACGTCTACGTGCAGAAGCCCCTGACCTGGTCGGTGCACGAGGCGCGCGAACTCGGCCGGCTGGCGGAGTCGACCGGCGTGGTCACCCAGATGGGCAACCAGGGCCACTCGAACGACGAGGCGCGCCTGATCAACGAGTGGGTGCAGGCCGGGGTGATCGGGGTGGTGCGCGAGGTGCACGTGTGGACCAACCGCCCGATCTGGATGCAGGGGCTGCCGCGCCCGGCGGCGCTGCCCGACGACGCCAGCATTAGCGACCCCGACCGCTCGTGGTGGCCCGGATCGGCGCAGGAAGCGGTCGCGGCGGGGCTGTGGGCGGACTTCAGGGCACCCGGGCACCTTCACTGGGACCTGTATCTGGGGCCAATCGCGCGCGAGGTGCCCTACCACCCGATGTACCACCCCTTCCACTGGCGCGGCTGGGTCGACTTCGGGGTGGGAGCGCTGGGCGACATGGGCGCACACCTGATCGACCACCCGTTCTGGGCGCTCGACCTCGGGCTGCCCCACGCGATCGAGGCGACCTCCACCCCCTGGGGCGGTCCCGTGGACGACCCGGTGTCGTATCCGGTCGCCACCAAGGTGCACTTCGAGTTCGGGCGGCGCGGCCTTCTGCCCCCCGTCGACATGCACTGGTACGACGGCGGGCTGATGCCCAGGCGTCATCCCTGGCTCCCGGACGACGTGCCGCTGGATCGCGGGGGCGGCGTCCTGTTCGTGGGCGAGCGCGGGCTGCTGCTGCACGAGACCTACGGCCGCAACCCGAAGGTCTATCCGGAGGAGCTGCGGGAGGAGGCGGACGTGGTGCCGCCGACCTACCCGCGCGTCGAGGGCACCCACGAGATGAACTGGGCCGATGCGTGCAAGGGCATCGGCGAGGCGGTCTCCCCCTTCTCGTATGCGGCGCCGCTCACCGAAACCATGCTGCTGGGGCTGGTCGCGCTGCGCGCGGGCCAGGGAGAGCGTATCGAATACGACGCGGCCAACATGCGCGTCACCAACCACGAGAAGGCCAACCAGTACCTGGTGCGCGAGTACCGGGAGGGGTGGAGCATATGATGAAGTCGGGCGGGATCATGGTTCTCATTGTGCTCGCCGGGATCGCGCCTGTCGGGGCCCAGGAGCACAACGCGCTCTCCGCCGCCGAACTGGAGGCGGGATGGCGGCTGCTCTTCGACGGGCGTTCGCTCGACGGTTGGCGGCGCTACGACGGCGAGCCCATGACGGGAGGATGGGTCGCCGAGGACGGGACGCTGGCCCACGTGCGCGGAGGACGCTCCATCATCACCGACGACATCTTCGAGGACTTCGAGCTGACGCTCGAATGGAAGGTCGAGCCCGGCGGGAACTCGGGCATCTTCTACCGCGCGGCGCCGGGGGCCGAGGAGATCTTCCACAGCGCGCCGGAGCTGCAGGTGCTGGACGACGCGGGACACGCCGACGGG
>JAJEBS010000221.1 GCA_022822425.1 Gemmatimonadota bacterium
GCGGCAACATCGACATGAACGTGGCCTCGAAGATCATCGACCGCGGGCTGTGGGCGGACGGGCGCCTCGCGCGGCTCTCGGTGGTGGTGCGCGACCGGCCCGGCTACCTGAACGAGGTCACCGCCGTGGTCGCCATCGCCGGGGCCAACGTGCTCCACATCGAACACACCCGGGCCTTCGGGGATGTCTCGGTGGGCCACGTGAGCATCGAGATGGAGATCGAAACGCGTGGGCGCGCCCACGTGGCCGGGATCGTTGCGGAACTGAGGGAGCTGGGACACCAGGTGGGCGAGGTGTCGTAGCGCGTGTCGCCGTTCAGCGCGGACGCACGCCACCGGGTGTGGCGAGGTGCCCGGCCGGCGGCGTGCCTCGAACGCCGGGCGAGGACTCCGGGCCACCTGTCGCGTCCGGCGCGCCGGGACGTATGATATCCTCACTCGCGAGCCAGCACTCCTCCGTGTGCGAACCATACATCTCTCGCCCCCGAACGAGGTGATTCCCATGAAGTCAGCACAGCGGCCCCATCCCGCCCTTGCCACCCTTCTCTCCGCCGCCGCCGCCCTGGTCCTGCTGCTGGGCGCGGCGGGCCTGCAGGCGCAGGACGCCTACTTTCCGCCAGCGGGCGACTGGGAGCGCCGGTCCCCGGAGTCGATGGGCATGAACCCCGAGCTCCTGCAGCAGGCGGTCGACTTCGCCATCGCGAGCGAGAGCACCGCGCCGCGCGACCTGGAGGTGGCGCACGCCCTCAGCTGGAACACCGAGCCCTTCGACGAGGCCATCGGCCCGCTCAAGGTGCGGGGTCCGCAGAGCGGCATCGTCGTGAAGGATGGCTACATCGTCGCCGAATGGGGCGAGACGAAGCGCGTCGACCCGACGTTCAGCGTGGCCAAGAGCTTTCTGTCTTCCACCGTGGGGCTGGCCTGGGACCGCGGCCTCATCCGCGACGTCAACGATCCGGTGCACGAGTACATGCCCCCGCTGATTCTGCCGATCGGCGACGGCGAGCCCGGCAGGGAGGCGGACGGGCGCGGCGTGCCGACCCCGGTGTCGCTGTTCGACTCAGAGCACAACCGCCGGATCACCTGGGATCATCTGCTGCGCCAGACCAGCGACTGGGAGGGCACCCTGTGGGGCAAGCCCGACTGGGGCGACCGGCCCGGGCGCGACGTGGCCGCCAATCGCAATCGCCCGCGCAACGACCCCGGCACGGCCTACAAGTACAACGACGTGCGCGTGAACCTGCTCGCCCTGGCAGCGCTCCAGGTCTGGCGCCGGCCCCTGCCGCAGGTATTGCGCGAGCACATCATGGACCCCATCGGCGCATCCAACACCTGGCGCTGGTACGGTTACGAGAACTCGTGGGTGAACGTCGACGGCGAGATGATGCAGTCGGTGAGCGGTGGAACCCACTGGGGCGGAGGGATGAACCTGAGCGCCGAGGACCAGGCCCGCTTCGGCTACTTCACGCTGCACAAGGGCAACTGGGACGGCGAGCAGCTTCTTTCCGAGGAATGGCTGGACATGGCGGAGACGCCGGGCACGGTCAACGAGATGTACGGGTTCATGAACTTCTTCCTGAACACCGGCCAGCGCTCGTACGGGAGCACGCCGGAGTCGTCGTTCAGCCACCGGGGGGCGGGGACCAACCTGGTCTACGTCGATCGCGACAACGACCTGGTGGTGGTCGCGCGCTGGATTCAGGGGGGCGCCATCGACGAGTTCCTGGGGATGGTGATCGCGTCGTCGGTCGTCGCCGAGGAGCGGCGCTGAGGCGAGGCGCCGGCAAGCGGCGGGGCTCGGGAAAACGGTGCGTCCCGCATGACTTCTGGCTAACTTGCGCGTGCTCCGGCGGCGGGAAGCCGCCCGGGCGCGCAAATGAAACACTCAGAACGCACAAAGGATCGGGTACCCATGGATAACGACTCCCGGAGCGGGACGGTCGAAGGCGGCCGGCCGGGCACAGAGGTCGCGGCGGCGGATCACGAGGGCGGCACCGTGACGGAAGCGGCCTCCACCTTGGAGAGACGGGCGTTCCTCGGCAAGGCGGCGGTCGGAGCCGCGGCGGCCGGGGTACTGGCTGCGTCGTGCGGCGGCGAGCAGGAGAGCGCCGGCGCGGGCGGCGCTCCCGCCGTGATCACCAACCCGAACGTGCGCTGGCGGCTGGCGTCGAGCTATCCGCGCACCGTGGATGCAATCTTCGACACCGCCACCCGCACCGCCGAGTCGATGGCGGCGATGACCGACGGGCGCTTCCAGATGCGCGTCTACGAGGCGAACGAGCTGGTGCCGGCCTTCGAGGTGATGGACGCCGTGCAGCAGGGCACCGTGCAGGTGGGGCACAGCCCGAGCTACTACTACACGGGCAAGGCGCCGGTACTCGCCTTCGACACCTGCGTGCCCTTCGGCCTCACCTCCCGGCAGCAGCATGCCTGGCTGTACGATGCGGGGGGGCTCGAACTCATCAGCGAGATCTTCTCCGACTTCAACATCATCCCGCTGCCGGCCGGAAACACGGGCGCGCAGATGGGTGGCTGGTTCCGCCGCGAGATCAACACCCCGGCGGACCTGAACGGGCTGAAGATGCGCATTCCGGGGCTGGGCGCGGAGGTCATGGACCGCCTGGGCGTGACCGTCCAGAACCTCGCCGCGCAGGAGATCTACCCGGCGCTCGAGCGGGGCGCCATCGACGCCACCGAATGGGTGGGGCCCTACGACGACGAGAAGCTGGGCTTCCAGAACGCCGCCCGCTTCTACTACTACCCCGGCTGGTGGGAGCCGGGACCCTCGACCACCTTCCAGGTCAACCGGGACGCGTGGGACTCGCTGCCCTCCACGTACCAGGAGGCCTTCCGGGTGGCGGTGCGCTCGGCCGCCCACGGCGTCGAGACCACGTACGACTCCAGGAATCCGGCCGCCCTCCGGCGCCTCGTCGATGGCGGGGTCCAACTGCGCGCCTTCTCTCCCGAGATCATGGAAGTGTCGCGCGTGGCTTCGCAGGAGATCCTGGAGGAGCGGGCGTCCGCCGACGCCACCTATCGGCGCGTGTACGACCACTGGTCGGCGTTCCGCACGGAGGCGTTCGAGTGGTTCAGCCGCGCGGAGTGGGCCTACGCCAGCGCCGCTTTCGGGCAGAACGCCTGATCTTCGAGCGCGGTCGGCGCTGGTTGCGCCCGCAGGCGGTCAGGTCGGCGTCGGTATTTACCAGTATTTACCAGTAGATACCAGTAGTTATCGGTTCAGCAGCCCCGTGACCATCTCCGGGAAGGTCATGATCAGGACCAGCCCGATGAGCTGGATCACAATGAAGGGGATGACCGCCCGGTACATCTCCGATGTTCGCACGTCAGGTGGGGCCACGCCCCGCAGGTAGAAGAGGGCGAAGCCGAAGGGCGGGGTCAGGAACGAGGTCTGGATGTTCATCCCGATCATCACCCCGAACCAGACCAGGTCGATGCCCAGCAGGGCGGCCGCCGGGGCGAGCAGCGGAATGATGATGAAGGCGATCTCGAAGAAGTCGAGGAAGAAGCCGAGCACGAAGATCGCCAGGTTGGCCACGATCAGCAGGCCGATGCGTCCGCCGGGCAGCGTGGTGAGCAGGTGCTCGATCCAGAGGTCGCCGTTCAGCCCGCGGAAAACCAGCGCGAAGGCGGTGGAGCCCACCAGGATGAACATCACCATCGCGGTGAGCGAGGTGGTGTACTCGCTGGCCTCCCGGAGCACCTTCCAGGAAAGTCGTCTGTTGACGGCCGCAAGCCCGATCGCGCCCACCGCCCCTACGGCTCCGGCCTCGGTGGGCGTGGCGATCCCCGCGAAGATGCTGCCCAGCACAAGCAGGATCAGCACCAGGGGCGGCATCAGCACGGTGAGTACCTGGCGGGCCAGCTTCCACCCCGCGGCGTCGCGCACCTCGGGAGGGAGCGCGGGCGCGGACGCGGGGCTCACCTTGGCGACCAGCCCCACGTAGATCGCGTACATGCCGGCCAGCGAGAGCCCCGGGATCAGCGCGCCCAGGAAGAGGTCGCCCACCGAAATGCCCAGCTGGTCGGCCAGCACGATCAGCACGACGCTGGGCGGGATGATCTGCCCCAGGGTGCCGGACGCCAGGATCACCCCGGTGGAGAGCGTCTTCGAGTAGCCGTAGCGCAGCATGATGGGGAGCGAGATGAGTCCCATCGCGACCACCGACGCCCCCACCACGCCTGTCGCCGCCGCCAGCATCGCGCCCACGAAGACCACAGCCAGCGCCAGCCCGCCGCGCAGCGTCCCGAACAGCTTGCCGATGGTGGTGAGGAGGTCCTCCGCCAGCCGCGACTTCTCCAGCACCACCCCCATGAAGATGAAGAAGGGGATCGCCACCAGCACCAGGTTGGACATCACCCCGAAGATGCGCTGGGGCAGGGCGTACATCAGACCCCAGTCGAAGAGCCCCATGGCGATGCCGATGAAGGCGAAGATCAGGGAGGTGCCGCCCAGGGCGAAGGCCACCGGATAGCCCAGGAAGATCATCGCGAAGACGCCCACGAACATCAGCGGCGCGAGCAGATTCTCCATCTATGCGATGCCTCCGGTCACGCGGGGTCCGGAGTCGGCCTCCTCGTCGGGCGCGCCGTTCCCCTGCATTCGGAGTCCGCGCAGGATCCGGATCTTCTTGATGATCTCCGAGATGCCCTGGGCGATGAGGAGCAGGAAGCAGACGAGGATGAAGGTCCTCAGCGGATAGCGGGGCAGGCCCCCGGGATCGGAGGAGATCTCACGCACCGCCCAGGAGTTGCGGATGGCGGGCCAGGAGAGCCAGAGCGTCACCGCCGAGAACGGGATCATCAGCACGATGGTGCCGAGGAGATCGATCCAGGCGCGCGCCTTCGCCGACAGTCGGCTGTAGAGGATGTCCACCCGGACGTGCTCGCCCTTGCAGAGCGCCGAGGCGGCGGCGAGCAGGAAGAGGAGGCTGAACAGGTACCACTGGAGCTCCAGGTAGAGGTTGGAGCTCAGCCTGAAGCCGAAATAGCCGCCGAGGTAGCGGACGGCCGTGTTGTAGGCCGTGACGAGCACCATCAGCAGGCACAGCCAGGAGGTCCATCGCCCGATGCGGTTGTTGACCCCGTCGATGGTGCGGGAGAGGCGCGTCCAGCGAATCAATTCGGAGGGATTCCAGGGGCCGGAGGGATGTGGCGCAGGTCCGCGGGCATTGCCGCGCTTGAAATACCGTTCGGGCGCGCCGTTGGCAATAGCGGGCCCCTCCGGCGGCAATGTCTGGCCCCGGGTGCGCCGCGGCTCCATGTTGTGGGCTCGCGGAGCCGGTGCATCGGATTGCGCCGGCTGCTCCAGCGACGAACAAGTCTTCTCCATCGCCGGACACTCACCCACTCCCCGGAGCGCTTATGGGCGCCGACAAGACCTACGATGGATACCGGTCCTTTTCCTACCTCGAGCCGGGCGCCGACTACACGCCCTTCGATCTGGCGGCCCAGGTCGGGCGCGTCGAGCCCTGGCTGGTGCCGCTTTCGGACGAAGAGGAAGCGCGCGCCGCGAGGCTGGCCTCCGGGCTGGTGATGATTTCGCTGCACGAGCACGCGGGCGTCTTCCCGCGGGACGTGCGCGAGACTCCGGCGTACGTGCGCGCGGGCCGGATGGCGACGGCGTTCGAGGGGCTGAGGCACTCGTGCTGGGACGCGGTCTTCGACAACCTGCTGGACGGCATCTGCACCATTCAGTCGCACGGGGGCTGGAAGTGGGACGACGTGCTCCACGACTTCGGGATGCGGCTTTGCGACCTGGCGCACCAGGACTTCCTCATCCATTGCCTGGGGGTGGGCGACATCCTGCGGGCGCACCGGGAGGGGAAGGTGGCGTGGATCGCGTCGATGGAGGGCGCGGCCATGATCGAAAACGAGCTCGACCGCATCGATCTGCTCTTCGGGTTCGGGGTGCGGGCGCTCGGGATCACCTACAGCGAGGCCAACGCGCTCGGCTCGGGGTTGAAGGAGCCCGGCGACGGCGGGCTGACCATGTTCGGGCGGCGGGCCGTCGGGCGCATGAACAGGCTCGGGATGCTGATCGACTGCTCGCACTGCGGCGACCGGACGACGCTCGACACCATCGAGTGGAGCGAGCACCCCATCGTGCTCTCGCACATCGGTGCGCGCGCCCTCTGGGAGTCGAACCGGCTTGCCCCGGACGACGTGCTCGAGGCATGCGCGGCCGGCGGAGGCGTGATCGGGATCGAAGCGGCCCCGCACACGACCCTGACCCGCAACAACACGGTGCACGGAATCGAGGCCTTCATGGAGCACTTCGAGTACGTGAAGGCGCTCGTGGGCATCGACCATGTGAGTTTCGGCCCCGATTCCGTCTACGGGGACCACGTGGGGCTGCACCACGTGTACGCGGCCAACCTGTCGATCAGGGAGTCGCGCTCGGCGGCCGAGCGGGCGCCGAACCCGAATCCGCCGTTCGACGAGGTGGAGTACGTGAAGGGGGTGGAGAACCCCACGGAGGCGTCGCACAACATCCTGCGCTGGCTGGTGCGGGCGGGATACTCCGACGAGGACATCGGCAAGGTGATGGGGGGCAACACGCTGCGGGTGCTGAGGGAGGTATGGCCCTGAGGGGGAGGGTAGCGGCGGCCGCGATGCTGGCTGCAGCCTTGTGCGCGCGGCCGGCGGCGGGCGCTTCGCCTCTGGCCGCGGGCGGTTCGATGTCCGAATGGGACCGCGCCGGCGATGTCCAGGAGACCGGGGGGGACGACGCGGACGGCCGTGTGATCCGGGTGGCGGTGGCGGCGGATGCGCGCGAGACCGGAACGGCTGTCGTCTCGATGAACTACCGGCTCGAGGTGGGGCCGGAGACGCGCGTCATCCCGTTCACGGTCCTGCTGTTTGCTCCCGCGCACGTGGAGGAGATCTCGGCGCGGGTGGACGGGGAAGTCGTGCCGGTCCGCCTGACGCAGGCCGGGGCGCCCCGGCTGGAGGGCGAGATCGAGCTCTCGGCCGCGCTGGCGTCCTCGGGAGAGGTGTCGTTGGAAGTGGCTTACCCGATAACGGACGCGGTGCGCGAGGAGGGCGCGGGCGTGCGCGTCGCGCTCCCCATGCTCGCGGTCGACTGGGCGCCGGCGGAGGCACGCCCGGGCATGTTCCAGGCGGAAGTGACGCTCCCCGAGGGGATGCAGGCGCGCGAGATCTTTCCGGTGACGCCAACCGGGGGTTCGACGCCGGGGGTGGCGCGTGCGAGCCTTCAGGTGCTTCCGGCCGTCGTGCAGGTGCGCGCTCGCCCCGAGGGAAGCCTCGGGCTGTCGCTGCCGGGGGTGCTTGAGCTGCTGGTGCTCATCGTCGTGATCGCGTGCGGGATGGTGGGGCTGCGCTTCGTGAGGAGGGCCGCCCGGTGAGGGCGATCCTCGACGCGGGTTTCGTCTTCTGGGGCCTCTTCCTTGTCTCCGCGCTGATCGTGGTGGCCTATCTGGCGTGGATGTACCGCGAGGACCGGAAGGAGAGAAGGCGGTGAACGTCCGGCGCGGCATTCGCTTCCGACGCGCGCGGGCGGCCCGCCACCCAGGCCGTGAGGGGGCCCGATGAACGTCCAGCTCTCCACCTTCCTGCTCTACTTCGTGGTGGTGTTCGCCATCGGGTGGTACGCGCTCAGGGCCACCCGCAGCGAGGCCGACTACTGGATCGCGGGGGGGAAGCTGGGCTGGCTGGTGGGCGGTGCGACCATGGCAGCGACCCACACCAGCGCCGGCACCTTCGTCGGCACCATCGGGGTGATGTACGTGGCCGGGTGGTCGTTCGGGTGGCTCGTGCTGGCGCTGCCCCTGGCCTACTGGTTCATGGCGGCGGTGCTCGCGCCGCGCTTCACGCGCGTCAAGCAGCTAACGCTGCCCGCCTTCATCGAGACGCGCTACTACTCGAAGGGCGTGCGCGCGCTCGCGGCCGTCATCATCCTCATCGCCACGGTGGTGTACGTCCAGGCGCAGATCGTCGCGGGGGGGCTGATCGCCAACATCGTCTTCGGCGTGCCCGTGAGCTGGGGGATGGTCGGTTTCACCGCGATCCTGCTGGCGTACACGGTGATCGGCGGGATGATCGCGGTGGTGTACACGGACCTCCTGCAGCTGGTGATCATGGTGCTGGGCGCGATCTGCGCGGTGCCGCTGGCGATCCGCCAGGTGGGCGGGGTGGAGCCGCTCTTCACCTACGTGGAGGCGGTGAACCCGCTGACCTTCAGCTGGGAGGCGATGCCCGCCCTGCTGCTCTTCACCATGGGGCTCTCGTTCCTGCTGGGCGGGGTGGCGACTCCCGAGAAGCTGATCCGCCTCTACGCCATGCGCGACATGCGCACCATCCGCCGGGGCATCCTGCTCACCATCGTCGCGGTGACCATCCTGAACCTGCTGGTGTTCGTGCTCTCGCTGGCGGCGGTGGTGCTGTTCCCCAACCTGCCGACCGGCGACCTGGCCATGCCGATGCTCGCCACGGCCGTGCTGCCGGCGACGCTGGGCGCGATCCTGCTGGCGGCGATCACGGCGGCCATGATGTCCACGGTGGACTCGCTCCTGCTGGTGGCGGGGTCCGCGCTCTCCTACGACATCTACCAGGGGCTCTTGCGACCCGACGCCCCGCCGGGCCGGCGGCTATGGGTGGACCGGGTGGGCATCCTGGTGGTGGGGACCATCCCGGTCGTCCTGCTCCTCAGCGGGGTGGGGGAGGGCGAGCTGGTCCAGTTCATCGTGCTGCTCTTCACCGCCCTCATGGCGTCCAGCTTCTTCATCCCGGTCGTGGTGGGGGTCTACTGGCGGCGGGCGACCCGGGAGGGGGCGGCGGCCGCCATGGTGGGGGGCGTGACCACCGCGCTCGCCTGGGAGGGGTGGGGGCCGGCGGACGCGATCGATCCGGTGCTGCCGGGCTTCCTGGTGTCGGCGTTCCTGATGGTGGTGGTGAGCCTGCTCACGCCGCCCCCGCCCGCGAGCGCGACCGATCCCTACATGTCACCGCCCGAGACCTTGACCAGGTCCCGGGAAGTCCGGGCCGGACGCGAGTAGACCTTCCCACCCGAAATCACGGAAATGGCACATGCGCGTATCGAAGATGATCACCGCGGTCGACGCCCACGCCGGCGGCGAGCCCGGGAGAGTCATCGTCGGCGGGGTGATGGACGTCCCCGGCACGTCGATGTTCGAAAAGGCGCAGTGGCTGGCCCGCCACGGCGATGGCCTGCGGCGGCGCATGCTGCGCGAGCCCCGCGGCTATCCCGCCCTCTGCTGCAACGTGATCCTGCCGCCCACGCACCCCGAGGCCGACGCCGGCTACGTCATCATGGAGCACACCGAGTATCCGGCCATGTCGGGCAGCAACACCATCTGCGTGGCCACCGTCCTCATCGAGACGGGCATGGTGCCCTCGCAGGAGCCGGTGACGGAGCTGCTTCTGGAGGCCCCGGCCGGGCTCATCCGGGTGCGGGCGGAGGTCAGCGGGGGCAAGGTCACCAGCGTCACCTTCCGCAACGTGCCCGCCTTCGCGGTGCACCTCGACGCCGTCGTGGACGTGCCCGGTCTCGGCAAAGTAACCGTGGACGTGGGGTACGGCGGGATGTTCTACGTCATCGCGGACGCCGAGCAGCTCGGCATCGAACTGCTGCCGGAGAACGGGGGACGGATCACGCGGGTGGGCGAGATGCTGCGGGTGGCGGCCTCCGAGCAACTGTCCGTTGCCCATCCCCTTACCCCGGAGATCGGGGGCGTGTCGATTTCACAGCTCTCCGGGCCACCCCTGGGGGACGCCCATCGCCGCAACGCGGTCACCGTCTCCACGGGCCGCCCGAGCTGGGACAGGCCGGAGAGCTGGAAGGGGTGCCTGGACCGCTCTCCGTGCGGGACCGGCACATGCGCGAAGATGGCCGTGATGCACGCGAAGGGGCAGCTGGCGCTTGGCGAGCCCTTCCTCCACGAGAGCATCGTCGGCACGGTGTGGACCGGCGAGCTGATCGAGGAGACCGAGGTGGGTGGCATCCCGGCAGTCGTGCCCACTCTGAGCGGCACCGCGTGGATCACCGGCATTGCCCAGTACGTGGTCGACGACACCGATCCCTTCCCGGAAGGGTTTACCGTGGGGGATATCTGGGCCGGGTGAGACGTTCGACAACTCCAGTTCCGGCCGGAGGCGCTTCATGAACGACCCGCTGCGAATCCCCGTACTCGTCGGATCCGTGCGCAGGGGCCGTCAATCGATCAAGGTGGCCCGATTCGCCGGCGACCGGCTGCGGCGCGCCGGGGCGGAGGCTCCTCTTCTCGACCTCGCCGACTTCGACCTCCCGATCATGGAGGAGCGCCTCTACCGCCGAGACGATCCTCCGCCCGGACTGGTTCCGTTCTCGGAAGCGATTCGAGCGGCCGACGCCGTCGTGATCGTCAGCCCCGAGTACAATGGCTCCATCCCCGGCGTGCTCAAGAACGCCCTGGATTACATCTATGGCGAGTGGGAGCGGAAACCGGTGGGGATCGTCACGCTCTCGGCCGGCGCCTTCGGCGGTGTCCAGGTCCACAACCACCTGCAGCTCCTCTTCCTCCGCCTCAAGGCCCTGCCGGTGGCACACATGGCCGTCGCGACCGTGGGCCGGAGCTTCGGCGACGACGGGGAGCCGCGGGAGGAGAGGTACGAGAGGGGGTTCGCGCGCTTCATCGATACCCTCGAATGGTATGCCAGGGCGATCGGGGCGGCGATGGACGGGGAGGAGGGCTGAGCGTCAGCCCCCGTGCCCGCAGAACCGCAGCGCCGTCAACGCGAGGGTGCGCGCCACGGTCTCCAGTTCCGCGATGGGTACCCATTCGTCGGGTCGATGGGCGTTGCGCACGTCCCCCGGGCCGAACATCACCGTAGGGGTGTGGCCCACGTTCACCAGCAGCTGCATGTCGGCCCCGTAGGGCATCCCTTCGATGCGCGGTTCGTGCCCTTCGACGTCCCGGAAGGCGTCCGCGACCGTGCGTACGATGGGGTCGGACGGGTCCGTGGCCGCGGGATGGAACTGCCCGCCCCACCACTCCACCTTCGGCGGATGGCGCTCCAGCCAGGGATCCGAGCGCGCCGCTTCGGCCACGGCCTCCTCGAACATCGCCTGCGCCTCGGCCGGCTCCTCTCCCACGGCCACGCCGTAGCGCCCCTCGAAGCAGAGGCTCTCCGGCACGTTCGAGGCCCACTCGCCCGCGCGCACGGTGCCTACGCAGAGGGGGAAGGGCACTTCGTAGTGGGCGAAGAGCGGGTCCGCGACGCCTGAGGTGCGCCGTGCCTCGAGCGCCTGCAGCGCACGGTAGATGGGGATGAAGCCGTCGATGGCGCTGACGCCTTCGGTGCGCAGGGCGCCGTGAGCGGAGCGTCCCCGTACGTGGATGCGGAAGTTGAGGGCGCCCCCCTGGGCGGGCGCCAGCGACAGACAGGTCGGTTCGATGACCACCGCGCCGTCGGCGGTGTAGCCGCGCTGGATGGCGGCCAGGGTTCCCGCGCCTCCGTCCTCCTCGGCGATCACGCTCTGGAGCAGGAGTCGCCCGTCCAGGTCCACCCCGGCGTCCGCGATCGCGCGGGCCGCGTAGAGCCCGCAGCAGAGCGCGCCCTTCATGTCCAGCGCGCCGCGGCCCAGGAGGTTGCCGTCGCGGATGGTGCCCTGCCAGGGCGGGACCGTCCATCTCGATTCGTCGCCCGCGGGAACCACGTCGATGTGCCCATTGAGGATGAGCGAACGCCCCGGCCCGTCCGCACACCCGAGCGAGCCGACCACACCCAGCGACCGGCCGCGCTCGATCTCGATGCTGAACCGCGGATGGGCGCGCAACTCCTCGAAGTCGATCTCCCAGATGTCCACATCCAGGCCCGCCTCCGTCATCCATTCCGCCATCTGTTCCTGGGCGGGCGTCTCCCGGCCCCGGTCGGTGCGGATCGCCACCAGCCGCGATATGGTGCCGAGCAGCCCGTCCATGTCGATGGCGGCGAGGACGCGCGCTTCGGTGCCGGTGAGGTCGGGGGATGTCTCCATGGTGCCTCGTGCTGCTGGTTGCCGGAAGGCGCTAATGGTTCATTCCCTGTCTGGCCGTGTCAACGCTGGCGGCAGTGCCGGTGCGGAAGTACCGTCTCGCGGTGGAAGCACGGGCGGGAACGGAAGGCAGGCGGCGTTGCGCCGGGAGAAACCCGCATCAGGCGCTGCCGAAGGAATGCGATGACCAGGTACCTGTGCGTGATGCTCGTGTTGGCCGGCTGCGTGCCATCTCCACCGCCTCGCGCCGCGGGCCCCGCGGACACGGTCGCGGCGGGCACGGTTCAACGGGTTGAGGTTACCTCGGACGAAGCCGCCGCGATTCGCGGGCGCACCATATATGCCGGCGCATTCATGCGCTATCACGCGTTTATCAGCGAGACCGACGCCGTCGAGTTCTGGCACGACGGCAGGCTCCTGGCGACGATCGATGGTCAGGGCGTCATCAGATACACGCCGGTGATCCTGTCGATGGCGCCGGAACTCTTTCCGCGACTCGCCCGCGTCCGCTATTCTGACAGTTGAAGATTGTCCTGCACGCTTCAAGGAGGCCCCATGCGTTCTCTCAGACTCCTCCTCGTGACCGTGGTCGCGGTTGGCGCGTTTCTCCCGGTGACGCCGGCAAACGCCCAGATCCCCGAACCCGATCCCGCCGTCGTCACCCGGCTGGAGGCCGAGCCGACCGAATTATCGCTGCGGGTGGGTGATGTCGTGCCGCTGCGGGTGACCGCCTACGACGCCGCCGGCGCGGCGGTGGACATTCCCATCCGGGTGAGCGCGCCGCGGCGGGCGCTGCGCATCCGCGATGGCAACATCGAGGCCTTCGAGGCCGGCCAGTACGAAGTGCGCGCCATGGTGGTGATGCCCGCCAGCGGAGCGCCGGTGGCCCAGCTCACGATTCCGGTGGTGGTCGACTGGCCGGAGGTGGCCACCGTCGAGGTGGACGCGGCCGGCGACCTGCTCTACGCCGGTACGACGGTGCGCTACACCGCGACCGCGCTCCACGCGGACGGGTCGGCGCGCCCGACCGCCGAGGTCGCCTGGTCGGTCTCCGACACCGAAGTGGCTGCGGTGGACGCGTTCGGCAACGTCACCGCCCACCAGCCCGGCCCGGTTACCGTGACCGCCATGGTGGAGGGGGTGCGGGGCTCGGTCGAGCGCACCGTGGAGGCCTTCCCGGCCGCGTCCGTCCAGCTCGCCGGCGGCGGGGGCAACCTTCTCACCGGCGACGTGGTGCAGTTCAGCGCGTCCGTACTGGACGATGCCGGCGACGAGGTCGCGGGCGCGCCGGTCACCTGGTCGCTCGCCTACATGCCCGACGACAGCATCGTGGCGCCCGCCGGGCCGGGTCAGGTCGACGACGGCCGCTTCGTGGCCGACTGGCCGGGGCTCTACACGGTGGTCGCGACCGCCGGCCATCTGTCGGCACGCGAGTCAGTGCGGGTCAGCCGGCGAGGCGCGGTGCAGGAACTCGAGATCGTGGGGCAGGGGCGCGAATCGCGCGTGTTCACCACCGACCTGTGGATCTGGGAGGGGGTCGACGGCCGCGACTACGCGCTCACGGGCTCCAAGATGGGCAACGGGGTCACCTTCGTGTGGGACATCACCGACCCAGCCAACATCGTCAAGACCGACTCGATCATCGTGGACGCGCGCACCACCAACGACGTGAAGGCGTCCCCCGACGGCCGCTACGGCGTCATCTCGCGCGAAGGCGCCTCCAATCGCCGCAACGGCGTCGTGATCCTCGACCTGGCCAACCCCGCCCACCCGACCATCGCCTCCACCTGGGACGAGGGCGTCACCGGCGGCGTACACAACATGTTCGCCACCAACGAGCACCTCTTCGTGCTCTCCGCGGGCGACAAGTACGTCATCCTGGACATGGCGGACATCTATAATCCGCGCTATGTGGGCGAGTACGATCACCCGGACAGCCGCGTGCACGACGTCTGGGTGCACGACGGCATCGCCTACTCTGCGGAGTGGGAGAACGGCATCGTCGTGGTCGACGTGGGCAACGGCCGCTGGGGCGGCTCCCCGGAGAACCCGGTCTTCGTGACCAACATCCCGCTGCCCTCCGGCCAGACGCACGCGGTGTTCCCGTACCTGCAGGAGTCGACCGGCAAGTTCTACCTCATCGCCGGCGACGAGATCGTCGGCCGCGAAGGGCTCGCCTGGGCGGGCACCGGACCGGACCACCGGATCCAGTACGATCCGGAGACCGGACGGGGCGGCTATCCGCGCGCGACCACGGGCTACATCCAGATCGTGGACTTCACCGACCCTGAATCACCCGAGATGGTGGCCCGCTACGAGGTGTCCGAGTACGGCACCCACAACATGTGGGTCGAGGACGACATCCTCTACGAGGCCTACTACGAGGGCGGCCTCCGCATGGTGGACATCTCCGGCGACCTGATGGGCAACCTGTACACGCAGGGACGCGAGATCTCGGTCTTCAAGGCCCACGACCCCCTCGGCTACATCCCGAACGCGCCGGCGGCATGGGGCGTGATGCCGTGGAAGGGCAACGTCTTCTTCGCCGACATCAACTCGGGATTGTGGTCGGTCAAGATCCTGCCGAAGGAGCGCCCGGTAAGCTGAATCGGGCCGAGCCGGTTCGCGGCCTGAACGCACGGCCGCCAGCCCCGGGAGGGACTTCAGCCCTTCCGGGGCTGCTGCTCTACGTTCGAACGCGAACCATGAGAAAGGCGCCCATCGCCAGGAACAGGGCGTTCGGAGTCCAGGCGGCGATGGTCGGCGAGAGGACGCCCGCGCCCGCCGCGGCTCCCAGCACCCGGAAGAGGATCAGGTACAGGGTGATGGAGGCGATCGACACCCCGGCGCCGTAGGCCGCGCTCCCGCGCTGGGACGAGGTCCCCAGGGGCAGGCCGAAGAGGACCATGACGAAGGTTGCCAGGGCGAGCGCGCTGCGTTGCTCGCGCTCGACGAGGTACTCGGAGGCGCTGCCCCCGCTGCGCTCGATGATCCCCACCTGCCGATCGATGTCCGCGCGCGTCATCTGGGCCAGGCGGTCGTTCTGGGCGTCGGACATGCGGTTGCCGGAGCGGGACGCCTCGAGCAGCTCGTCGGGCCGTTCCGAGAACCCGCGCGTCTTCATGCTGCCGAACTGATAGGTCTGCTCGCGGGCGTCCGGGAGCAGGCGCCGCACGTACCCGTCGCTGAAGGTCCAGCCCGATTCATCGTTGAAGTACGCGCGGTCCGCAACCGCGTGCAGTGACGGTCCCGTGCCCGGCGCCGCGGTGACGGGGCGGTGTTCCAGCACCACGTCCTGCAGCTCCCCGGCCATCACGGTCAGGCGGCGCACCGAAAGGCTGTGCCCTTCTTCGGTCTGGTACACGAAGTTGATGCGCCAGTCCCGGCTGAAGTTGCGCTCCTCGAGGATGTCGAAGGCGGCGCGATTGGCGCGGGGCACGACGTCGCTGATGTAGAACGACACCCCGGCGAGCGCCGCGCCCAGCGCCAGCACCGGCACCACCAGCCGATGGAAGGAGACGCCACCCGCCTTGGCGGCGACGATCTCCCGGTGCACGGTCATGGCGTGGATGGTGAAGACGGCGGCGATTACCGTCGCCATCGGGAAGGACCAGAACACGAACTGGAGGATCTGGAATCCGTAGGCCCGGAAGACCTCCACCATCGGCAGCCCGCGGTCCAGGTACTCGTCGATGTTTTCGGTGAGGTCGCCCACCACGAACAGGAGCGGCACCGCGGCCACGAAGGCCATGAAGATGCGGAGGAAGCTGGTCGCGACCAGCCGGTCGAGGAGCCTCACGCGTCCGCGGCTCCTTCCGTCACACCCGTGCCTGCCCGTCTGTTACGCCTCACCCGGCTCATCAGCAATCGCCGGATGCCGCCCTGGCCCGAATCCCGTGGCGCGGAGATGGCGCGCCCCATGCGCGAGGCCAGCCGGATGCCGGCGACCAGGAAGATGACGTTGGAGATCCACATCGCGACGTTCGGCTCCAGGTGGCCTCGGTCCGCGAGCGACTCGCCCCCGATCAGGGTTGTCCAGTAGATGGCGAAGATGCCGCCGGAGAGCACGATCACGGTGCCGAGCCCGCCCCGGGGAAAGCGGATCGCGAGAGGGGCGCCCACAAGCACGAAGATGAAGCACGCGGTGGCGATCGCCCACTTCTTGTGGAATTCCACGCGATACCGGTTCTCGTTGAGCAGGAGGCCCTCCTCGCGCACGGCGTTGGTGCGCAGGTTGGCTGTGATCGCCTCGGTAAGCTGGTCCGGCGGGGTCAGGCCCAGATCGCCGATGATGCGCCGCTGGCTCTCCAGTGCTCCGGGAGGCAACAGATCGTCGATCTCCTCTCCTTCCACCGCCTCGAGTCCCAGGGCTTCGCGCATCGCGCCGCGGGAGCGCGCCAGGCTGGCGCGCCGCACCTCGGCCAGCTCCTCGCGGGTCTTGCGCACCTCTTCCGCCAGCATGGCCGTGGACATCTCGCGGTCTCCGCGCTGCTCGCTGTCGCTGCGTTCCAGCACATCCGCGACTCCGCGCATCGGAATGATCTGCCGGGCGAAGGCCAGCTGCCGGAAGCCCGACGGGCGCATGTCGCTGACCTCGTACGCATTGCCGTCGAAGAGGGTCAGGAAGAGATCGGTGCCGCTCTCGTCGAACGCCATCGTGCCCCGGTCGGCATAGATGGTGCGATATTGGTCGTATTCGCTAACGTCGAAGATGGTGACATCCTCGAGTTCATTGGTCAGCGGGTCGATGCTGTGCGCCTGCAGGAAGTAGCGGGTGGCGCCGTTGACGGCCTGGATTTCGTTGATCACCTGCTCACGCAGGCGGAACGTGGGGCTCTTTCCCTGAACGTCGACCATGAGGTTCTTGAGGCGATGATTGGATTCGGGGAGCACGCGGTCGTGCAGCACGAAGACCACGGCGGCCGCAATCGTGCCCGCGGCGAGCATGGGAACCAGAATCCGGGCGGGACGCACGCCGCCGGCCGACATCGCCGTCATCTCGTTCGCCTCCGCCAGCTCCGAGAAGGCGTAGAGCACGGCAACCAGCACCGACATGGGGATGGTGAGCGCGAGCGTGTGGGGGAGCGAGAGCAGCATGAACTCGGCATAGACCTGCCACGGGAGTCCCTTGCCCATGAGCGCGCCCATCCGCAGGGCGACCAGGTTGAGAAAGAAGAGGCCGGTGAGCACGGTGAGCGAGAAAAAGAACGGCGCCACGTGCGCCCGGATCAGATGGCGCGTGAGAATGTTCATCCGTAGCCGGTTGCGGGTTGGGCGTTGAGCGAGCCTCCCTCAACTCGCACCGTACACCGGCAGCGTGCGCGTGGTCCCGCCGGGGTGGCGTGGCGGGTGGCCGCGATCCTTCCGGCGTTCGGGCTCCTCACCCCGGCGGCCGCCGCCGCGCAGGTCGCTCCCGGCCCGGGCGCGGTGCAGTGGCGGGGGCTCTTCCCGCCGCCGCCCTCCCTCGCGTCCGCGCCCCTCCCCCCACCGGTGCTGGTCCCCTTCGGGCTGGCGCGGGTCCCGCTGCTCTTCCCGGTCGCCTTCGATCCCGCGCCGGGTGCGGGCTCGCCCTGGTTCCGGCCCTCCGTGCTCGGGCAGCCGGGCCCAGGCGCCGCGTCCCTCCTGCGGCCGGGCGCGGTGCTCGCGGGCCGCATCACGCGCCCCTCCCCGGAGGCCGGCCCGGCGGACGGCGGCCCGGTGGGCTTCCTCCCCGAACTCCCTCCCGAGCCGGAGCCCGCGGTTATCCCCGGGGCCGGGCCCATCGAGTTCCGGGACCTCGACGTGCGCATCCGGGGCAGGGGCGAGTTCGGGGGCGACTGGACCCGCTTCCGTCCCTGCGACGCCGGCGTCCAGCTGGGGTGCCAGCCGGGACTCCTGCCCCGCCTCGTGCCCGAGCTCCAGTTCGGCGTCCAGATGGGCGGCACCATCTCGGAGCGGATCGTGGTGAACGTCGACTACGACCAGACCCGCGAGTTCTCGGCCACCAACAACATCAACGTCTTCTATCAGGGCGTGGAGGACGAAATTCTTCAGGGCGTCGAGGTCGGGGACGTGACCTTCGGGCTGCCCGATTCGCGTTTCCTCACCGAGGGCATCCCGGCGGGCAACTTCGGGCTGCGGGCCACCGGCCAGCTGGGCCCGGTGGACTTCGAGACCGTGTTCGCGCAACAGCGGGGCGACCTGTCCTCGCGGGAGTTCCGCCTGGCGGGGGCCGGCACCGACCGCGCCTTCGTCCAGGAGGACACCATCGTGGTCGACAACGCCGACTACGTGCGCGGCCAGTTCTTCTTCCTCGCCGACCCGCGCAACCTCTTCGACTACCCGCACATCGACGTCCTCGGGGCGGATCCCGGCGCGGTGCCCTCCTCCGCCATCCCCGGGGCGGAACCGATTCAGCTCTACCGCTTCGAGAACGACCCCGTCACCCGCCAGCAGGTGGAGGGCTACATCCAGGCCGACGCCTCGGCCACGCTCGGGGACGACACGGTGACGGAATCCGGGTGGTTCCGCTACCTGCAGGCCGGCGTCGACTACTTCGTCCACCCGAGCGGCCTCTGGATCGCGCTTCGGAGCCCGCTGCGCCGCGACGAGATGCTCGCGGTCACCTATGTCACCGCGGCCGGCGACACCGTCGGCGACTACAACCCCGAGCGCATTCACAACGAGGGCGGACGGCCGCGCCTCTCGCTGCTGCGCGCCTCGGAGCCCAACCACCAGCCGGGCCGCCCGACCTGGGATCTGGAGATGCACCAGGTCTACCGGGTGTCGGGCTCGAACGACGTGGAGATCCCGTCGGTCTCGCTCGATATCTCCGTCGGCGAACTGAGCGCGGGGAGGACCTTCACCCGCGGCCTTGCCGGGGAGGACATCACCTATCTGAAGCTGCTCGGGCTCGACGAGGAATCTCCCGTCGACGTCATCGACCGTGCCTACGTCTACAAGCCCGCCGCCGACGATTTCGAGGAGCAGCCCGCGGTTTCGGGCACGTTCATCATCTTCCCGACCCTCAGGCCCTTCGCCGAGCCACCGCCGATATACTCGCTGGGGCTCTCCGCCGAGGAGACCTCCGAGATCCTTGCGGGGGACGCCAACCCGGAGATCTACGACGCGGTCGATCCCTACGAGCGTGAGAACGCCGGGCTCTACTGGCTCACCATTCCCTTCCGCGTGCGCAGCGAGGGGCTCATCTCGTCCTTCTCGCTGGGTGCGCTCGGCATCCGCGACGGCAGCGAGCGGCTCTTCTTCGGAGACCGCGCGCTGGTGGCGCGCGACGACTACGTCATCGACTACGACATGGGGCAGGTGCAGCTGCTCGACGCGGAGAACCTCTTCGCCACGGACCCGCAGGGGGACCTGCGCGCCACCTGGGAGCAGCAGGCCCTCTTTCAGATCGCTCCGACCTCGGTCTTCGGCATGAACGCCAGCTATGCGCTCGGGGATGCGGGCGAACTCAACTTCCTGGGGCTGTACCAGCGCGAGAGGGGGCTCCTGCGCCGGCCTCAGCTGGGCGTCGAGCCGGCTTCGATCCTGCTGGGCGGCCTGAACGGGCGCATGGATCTGGAACTGCCGGCGCTGGATCGGGCGCTGGACCGGATCCCGGGGCTGGCGCACTCGGGAGTTTCGCGGCTGAGCGTGAACGGGGAGATGGCGCTCTCCCTGCCGACCCCGAACACCGAGGGCGACGTCTACCTGCACGACTTCGATTCCACGAGCGACCTGCCGCTCTCCAGCCTCAGCACGGGCTGGCGGCTGGGAAGCGCGCCGCAGTTCCGCGACGGCGCGCTCGAGGCCCTTCCGCCGGAACTCGGGGCGGGTGACATCGCCTCCCTCCAGTGGCAGCATACGTGGATCACGGAGGGAGCGAGCGGGGACAGCACGGGCGTCTTCGAGGGCTTTCTCCCCCGCAACGACATCGACCGACAGATCAACTTTGCGGGCAACGAGTTCCGCGAGCCCGGGCTGCTGCTCACGTTCGGGGTCGGCGACGGTGCCGCCGGGGGACGATTCGACCGCAGGCGCTGGCGCTCGATCACCGCCAATCTCGCGAGCACCGGCCTCGACCTGACCCGTACCGAGTTTCTCGACCTGTACATCGCGGGGGGCGAGGAGCTCACCCTCGTCTTCGACCTGGGGACGGTGAGCGAGGACGCGCTGTTCGTGGACCGGAACGGGCTGACCAGCGGGAGCCGCGAGGGCGGCAACGCCTGGGGGCTGGGTGCGCTCGACCAGGAAGCCGACCCGCGCCAGGGCGAGATCTGGAACGACGAGCTCGACCAGCGCGGGCTGTGGGACGAGGCGTGCCTGGCCACGCGGGCGGTGGTCTACCGCGTCGGCGATCCCAGGGTCAACTGCACCCGGGGCAACGGACGTCCGGACTCGGAAGACCTGGACGGGGACGGCAATCTGGACGTCGACGAGCGCTACATGCGCTATCTGGTGGAGCTCGACGGATCCTCTTCCTACCTGGTGCGCGACACCATCGAGACCGGAACCCGGTTCCGCCTGTACCGGATTCCGCTGCGCGGACCGGAGGCGATCAATCCGGGCGGGATCTTCACCGACGGGGATTTTCGCGCCGTCAAGCACCTGCGTCTCACGATCACCGGAAACGGCGAGGGAGCGGCCGTGCTGGCGCGCATGCGCCTGGTGGGCTCGCGCTGGGTGAAGCGCGCCGGCGAGGGGGTGCTCACCGGAATGGCGGGAGACGAGCCGGGAACCGGCGGCACCGTCGAGGTCAGCCCGGTGGGCGCGGTGGAGGTGGGCGCCGCCTACCATCCGCCGCCGGGCGTGGTGGAACAGCTCGACGATCCCGCCAGCGCCCTGGGGGCTCAGGGCGTAGAGTTCAGCGAGAAGGCGCTCGGCATCACATACAGGGGGCTTCCGCCCGGGGAGAGGACGGAGGTGTATCACCGCTTTCCGCAGCGCCCCAGGAACTTCCTCACCTACAGGCAGGCGCGCATCTGGGCACTGGCCCGCCGAGGCGACTGGGGGATGGACCGTCCCACGTATTTCTTCCTGAAGGTCGGGAGCGACGAGGACAACTTCTATCTCTACCGGACGCGGCTGGAGCCGGCGGTGGATCCCGACGGGACCCGAGCCGAGGACTGGCTCCCGGAAGTGCTGGTGGACTTCGACCGCTGGCTCGAATTGCGCAGCGAGGCGGAGCAGCGGCTGATCGAGGATCCGCCGACCGCGGGCGCGCCGGCGCTGGTGGTATGGAGCGCCGACTCGACCTACGCGGTGGTGCTTCAGGACCGGGCGCGCGCCCCCAATCTCTCGCAGGTGCGCGAGCTCTCGCTGGGCGTCTGGAACGAGGGCGACTTCCCCGACGACGGCGAGGTGTGGATCAATGATTTCCGTCTCTCCCGGGCCGTCACCGACCGCGGACTCGCCAGCCACCTGAACGTGGACCTGAACGCGTCCGACTTCATGACCACGCGCATCTCGGTCTCCGACCGGGGCGCCCTGTTCCGCCAGCTGGAAGGCGATCCCGGCTACCAGCGCGACCAGCAGTTGACGGCGAACTCGACGCTGCAGCTGAGCCGCTTCGCACCCGCTTCCTGGGGAATCGAGCTGCCGCTGACCGTGTCGCACACCACCTCCGGCCAGGACCCCACCTTCCTGCTGAGGAGCGATATCCGCGCCGACCGGCTCGATGGGCTGCGCAAGGTCGCCTTCGACCGAACCCGGGTCGGGCTGTCGTTCCGCAAGCGGACGCCCTCCGGCAACCCGCTGGCCGCGATCTTCCTGGACGGGCTGAGCGCGCGCGCGGGGTACTCGTCGTCGCAGTCGGCGACCGCGACCTCGGAGTCGGATTCGCGGGTGGTGGACGCGCGAGTGGGCTACGACCGGGCGCTGGAGCCGCGCACCCTGCCGGTGGTGCCGGGCTTCCTCGGGGGGGTGGTGCGTGCTCTGCTTCCGGAATCGCTGGAGGAGCGGGTGCTGGCGAGCCGCCTGCGCTGGAGCCCGGAGCGGATCGGGTTCGGGGCCTCCTACGCCAACCAGCGCAACCAGACCTTTCGCTACGAGCAGATCCTGCGCCTGCCCGACGACTCCACCGCGACCCGCACCCGGTCTCCCCGTAGAGGCGTGGACACGGATGCGCGCATCATCTTCCGGCCCTTTCAGTCCGTGACCGCAACCACCGACTTCACCTCCACCCGCGATCTGCTGGCTCCGGAGCTCGCGGTCCGGGATCCGGCAGTGCGACCGCTGCTGGCGCGGGAGCGGTGGTCACCGGGAGGTGTCGATCTGGGGTGGGAGACCAATCGCCGGCTTCGCACCAACATGCGCTGGGGCCCCCGGCCCGCCGACTGGCTGCAGTGGACGCTGACCTGGACGACCACCTACAGTTCCGACCGCAACGCCACTCTGGTGCGGCGCCAGGTGGTGGAGGCGGACACGCTGCGCGACCTGCAGCGCAACGTGGGCGGACAGCGGAGCGCGAGCGCTTCCGTCACCTTCGACCCGGGGACGCTCGCCCGGGGCGGCCCTCCCAGGCCGGGCGTGTCCGACGCTCCTCGCCAGGGCACGATCCGCCGTCTGGCCGGGGCGCTCTCGCCGCTGACGGTCAACTGGCAGGACGGCATTACCTCGCGCTTCAACCGCGAGGTGCTGGACCCGGACGTGCGGTATCAATTCGGGTTGAGCGACCTCGACGGGTTCCGCGTGGTGGACGGGACCACCGCGGCCACCCTCGTGGACCGGAACGGCTGGGCCATGAGTTCGGGGGTCACGCTCCTCCCTGGAATCACCGCGAACGTGGACTACTCGGTCACCGACATCGCCACCTTCGACACGCGCAGCGACCGCGGGGCGAATACCCGCAGCTGGCCCAACATCGTCCTGAGGGCGTCCTCGATTCCGTTGCCGTCCTTCATGCAGCCGGTGGTCGAGCGCCTCACCGTGAACTCGGGATACCGCGTCGACACCCGCCGCCTCTCCTTCGGCACGGGAACCCAGCAGCAGCGGCTACAGGAGGACGCGACCATCCCGCTCGACGTGTCGGTGCGCTGGGGAGGCGGTTTCTCGTCCAGCTACCGGACGACCATGACCCGCGGCGAGGGTACCGATCCCACGGGCGACACCCGCCGCCGGCGCAACACCCACGTCTTCACCATGAGCGGCAGCTTCACGCCTCCGGGAGAGCTGGGAGCGCGGCTGGAACGGCCCATCCAGGCGTCGCTGCGCTACAATCAGGCCGGGCAGAGCGACTGCCGCATCACCTCCGGCAACGACGAGTGCGTGCCCTTCGTGAACCAGAGCAACGCCACCTTCAACCTCACGCTGGACACCGTCGTCTCCGAGCTGCAGATCGGCTTTCAGGCAAGCTACACCAACCGCCAGTCGAACATCGGCCAGCGACTGGGTTCGACCCAGTTCCAGATCGGCTTCTGGGGCCAGTTCGTGTACAACGCGGGAGCCTTCGCGGGACTTCCCTGAGGATGGCCGGAGCGGGCCTGCGGCCACATTCGGCGATCCGTTCCTGGAACGGGTGACGCGCGCTCGAGGGCAGGAAGTCCCAAACCGCCATTCCTTCGCCCCCGCCGTCGGATGATCGTCGAAGCATGACACGCGACGAATCACGCACCCTGGCGATCACGGCCGGCGTCCTCTTTCTGGCGGGCGCCGCGCGGGCGGGGCTGGAAGCCGTGCGGCCTCCCCTCACCCTGGAGGCCGACACGGTTTCGGCCAACGCGCTGGCCGCGGACTCTCAGGAGATGGTCGACGAGGAGGAGCGGCGGTCCGCCCCGCTTGCCCCGGGTGAGCGTCTGGACCCGAACATGGCGGGCGAGGAGGAGCTCGACCGGCTGCCCGGCATCGGGCCCGCAGCCGCCCGCGCCATCGTGGAATCACGGATTGCGGAGGGTCGCTTCGGGGATCTCGAGGCACTCACGCGGGTGCGCGGGATCGGACCGGCGACGATAGAGCGGCTCGCGCCGCACCTGACCCTGGAGGCGGGCGGTGGAGGACACCGCGCGCGCGGGGCGGTCACCGCAACGCCGCGGACGGCCCGGAGCTCCCCTTCATCCGCGAACCATCAGGTGACACGCGCCATCGACCTCAACCGGGCCACCTCCGAGGAGCTCGAGCAGGTGCGTGGCATCGGTCCCGCGCTCGCGGCGCGAATCATCGCGCGGCGTGACGAAGTGGGGGGCTTTGGGCGGGTGGAGGACCTGATCGAGGTGCGCGGGATCGGGCCGGCGACGCTCGAGTCCATGCGCGGCCGCTTCTTCGTGCGGCAATGACCGACGCGACCGGGGCATTCCCGGAACCCGCATCGGGCCCGGTTGAGGACGGGCACGGATTCCCACCCACGCTGCGTGCGCTGCTGGAGGAGATGGTGGAAAGGGACGCGTCCGACCTGCACCTCACGGCCGGAATCCCGCCCAGGCTTCGCATCGATGGCGCGCTCGCCGACGTACGCCAGGGCGCCGCGCTTGCTCCGGGAGAGGCGGCGGAGCTGGTCAATTCTCTGCTCACGGAGGCCGGAAGGGAACGTCTCGCAGCGGGGCGCGAGATCGATTTCGCCTTCGATCTGGCGGGCATCGCGCGCTTTCGCTGCAGTTGTTTTCGCCGGCGCGGCCGGCCGGCCATGGCTTTGCGCAGAATCCCCCGCGAGATCCCCCGGCTCGAAGACCTGCGCCTTCCGGGCGTGGTGAGCCGCCTGGTGGAGCGGCCTCACGGGCTGGTGCTGGTCACCGGGCCTACCGGTTCCGGGAAGTCGACGACGCTGGCCGCCATGCTCAGCCGGATCAACGAGACCCGGAAGGGCCATATCGTCACCATCGAAGACCCGGTGGAGTTCGTTCATCCGTCCCGGGGCTGCGTCGTAAGCCAGCGCGAGGTGGGCTTGGACACGATGAGCTTCGCGGCCGCCCTGAAGTCGGCGACCCGGCAGGACCCGGATGTCATCCTAATCGGCGAGATGCGGGATCCCGAGACCATTTCGGCGGCGCTGACCATTGCGGAAACCGGTCACCTGGTGCTGGCGACGCTGCACACCAATTCGGCCGCGGCCTCGGTCCACCGCATCATCGATGTCTTCGCGTCGGGACGGCAGGCGCAGGTGCGTGCCCAGCTGGCCCTGGTGCTCGAGGGCGTGGTGACCCAGAACCTGCTGCCGCGGGCGCGTGGACGCGGGCGTGTCGCGGCGTGCGAGGTGCTCATCTGCACACCGGCGGTGCGCGCCGCCATCCGCGACCGCAAGGTCCACCAGATTCCCTCGATGATGCAGGCGGGGAGAAAGCACGGCATGCAGACCATGAACGATGCGCTGCGCCAGCTCCGCATGCGCGGAGAGGTTTCGACGGAGGCCGCGATGCGGGTTTCCCCCGATCCCGCAGAGCTGCTCCGTTCGCTCGGCGACCCGCGGCCCTCCTAGCGGCCGTGGGAGAACTCCCTCCGGCGTTCGAGCAGGCGGGCAGATCCCGAGCGGTCTCCCTGTCGCGACGGCGCCCGGGCGCCGCGGCCGTGTGGCGGCGGATCCGTTCACGGTACCGAGGCCGCGTGCCGTCACGCGACATCGCGGTGTTCGCGCGCCAGTTCGCCACCATGATCCAGTCCGGCCTGCCCCTGGCGCCGAGTCTGGGAGTACTCGCGGAGCAGGCCGGCAACCGGAAGTTGGCGGCGGTGGTGGGCGAGGTGCGCTACGACATCGAGGCGGGCCGGACCCTGGCGGGAGCGCTCGGCGAGCATCCGGCGGTGTTCAATCAACTGTTCGTCAGCATGGTCGCCGCGGGGGAGGCGGGGGGCGTGCTGGATACGGTGCTAGCGCGTCTGGCCGACTCCCTTGAACGGACCGACCGCCTCTCGCGCAAGGTGCGCGGCGCCCTGATCTACCCGGCGGTGGTGGTGGTGGTGGCCGCGTGTGCCCTGCTGGTCCTGCTCGAGTTCGTGATCCCGACCTTTCAGGAGATGTTCGCGGCGTCGGATCTTCCCTTGCCGCTACCCACCCGGCTGGTCATCGGTCTTTCCGAGAGCCTGCGGGCATTCTGGTGGCTCCCTCCTCTCTTCGCTGCGGGTGCGTGGATCGGGCTGAGGCGCGCCCGCGCCACGCCTCGCGGCCGCCTGGTTCTGGACCGCGTGCTGCTGGCTTCCCCGGTGGTCGGCCCGCTGTGTCTGAAGATGGGGATGGCGCGATTCGCCCGTACGCTGGGCACCCTGGTGGCCTCCGGGGTGGCGATTCTCGAGGCGCTGGAAATCACCGCCGCGAGCACGGGCAACCGCGTGGTGCATGACGCCGTCATGAACTCCCGGAGATCGATCGCGGGGGGCGACACCATCGCCGAGCCTCTCCGGGCATCCGGGGTCTTCCCGCCGATGGTGCTGCAGATGATCCATGTCGGCGAGCAGACCGGCGGCCTGGACGAGATGCTGGCGAAGATCGCCGACTTCTACGACGATGAGACGGGGCGCTCGGTGGAGTCCCTGCTGGCGGCGTTCGAACCGGCGATGGTCACCCTTCTGGGCATCGTGGTGGGGGGCATGATCGTGTCCATGTACCTTCCGATCTTCGACATGATCAACGTTGTACGGTGACGGGGGCGAGTGACGAACTCAACGCAGGAAGGTCGATCGCGAGCTCCGTGGGGCGGACGGCTTCTGCTCGCACTCCTGTCCCGGCTTCCGAGGGCGGTCGCCAGCCGCGGCTTCGGCCGGCTCGCGGACGCGGAAATCCCCCGCCCGCTGCGGGCGGCCCTGATCGGCGGTTTCGCGCGGACAGTGGGTGCGCGGATGGACGAAGCCGGGCAGGCGCCTGCCGACTACGCCAGTCTGAACGCCTTCTTCGTGCGGCGGCTCGCGCCCGGTGCCCGGCAGTGGCCAACGGACGCCTCGCTGGTCACGTCGCCCGTCGACGGCGTGCTCACCCGGCTCGGCACGGTGGAGGACGGCCGGCTGGTGCAGGCGAAGGGACGGCGCTACTCGGCGGCCGCGCTGCTGGCGAGCGAGGAGGCCGCGGCGCCCTTCCACGGCGGGCTCTACGCGACGGTCTACCTCGCGCCCAGGCACTACCACCGTATCCACGCCCCGGTGGCGGGGCGGCTCCGCTCGGCAACGTACGTCCCGGGCGGGCTCTTTCCGGTCAACGCCGCCGCCGTCGCCGAGATACCGGACCTGCTCGCCACCAACGAACGCGTCGTCTGCTCGTTCGCGGGCGACGCCGGGCGCATCGCGCTGGTGGCGGTCGGTGCGTACAACGTCGGGCGCATCTCCACCGCGTTCGACCCGGCGTGGGGTGGGGGGGAGGGGGGCTGGGTGACCAACCGCCGCCCACGGTCCGAGCGCCGCCGGATCTACCAGCCCGCGCTCGGCATCTCGCGTGGGGATGAGATCATGGCCTTCCACCTGGGGTCATGCGTGATCGTGCTGCTTGAGCGCGGAAGCCATGAGTGGGTGCCGGGCCTGACTTGCGGGAGGGAAATCCGCCTCGGGGAAGCGCTCGCGCGGCCGACGCGCTGACAGCGCCCGCCCGAGTCGGCGAGCAGTCGCCACCAGTCTTCAGGCCGATCTCGCGCGATCCGACGCTCCGTTTTCCGCCCCTGCCGGGCCGGCCGATGTTGACCACGGTCCGCCCGGGGGGCATCCTTCCCGATTCCGACACCCGATCCGTCCCGCAGCCGAGGAGCCTCCGTGGATTTCTTTCGCACACTGTCCGACCTGGGGAACCGCTACATCGTGGAACTCGGCATCCCGGTCGGCGACGAGACGGTTCCCTTCATGGTGATCCTGCTCCTGGGCGCGGGCGTCTTCCTCACCCTGCGCCTCGGCTTCGTGCAGCTGCGCAGGCTGGGTCACGGGTTCGCGGTCACGTCCGGCAAGTACGACGACCCCGACGAGCCGGGCGACGTATCGCACTTCCAGGCGCTGACCACGGCGCTGTCCGCGACCGTCGGCATCGGCAACATCGCCGGCGTGGCGATCGCCATCCACTGGGGGGGGCCTGGCGCGCTCTT
>JAJEBS010000272.1 GCA_022822425.1 Gemmatimonadota bacterium
GTGGATGAACTCCACCACGTCGATGCCCTGGTAGGCGAGGTGGCTGGGGTCGTAGTTGAAGCCGAAGGCCTCGCGCCTGCCGATGGCTTCCAGTGCGCGCCCGGCGCTTGCGATGTCGAAGGCGATCTCGGTGGGATGCACCTCTAGCGCGAAGCGGACGCCGGCCTCGTCAAAGGCGTCCAGGATGGGGTGCCAGCGCTCCGCGAAGTCGGTGAAGCCGGCGCCGATGGCGTGCTCCGGCAGGGGCGGGAACGGATACAGCAGGTGCCAGATGGAGCTGCCGGTGAAGCCGTTGACGACCTCGACGCCCAGGTTGGCGGCGGCGCGCGCGGTGGCCTTCATTTCCTCGGCGGCGCGGGCGCGGACGCCTTCCGGGTCGCCGTCGCCCCACACATGCGGGGGCAGGATGGCCCGGTGGCGGTCGTCGATCGGATCGCACACGGCCTGACCGACCAGGTGATTGCTGATGGCCCACACCCCGAGGCCGTGGGCTTCCAGCAGCTCGCGGCGGGCGGCGCAATAGCCGGGGTTCGCGGCGGCGCGCACGACGTCGAAGTGATCCCCCCAGCAGGCCAGCTCGAGGCCGTCGTAGCCCCAGGCGCTCGCCCTGGCGGCCAGGTCCGCCAGCGGCATGTCGGCCCACTGGCCGGTGAAGAGGGTGACGGGGCGCGTCATGGCGTTACTCCGGGTCCGCGTTTGAACCGCTGGCGATTCGTTCCTCAAGAGCTTCGGTTCCGAATCGCTCGACGGCTCGCAGCGTCTCGCGCACGTCGTTCCAGGTGGTCGTGTGATTGAGGATGCACATCCTCAGCGCGAAACGTCCCGCGAGCAGCGTCGACGACATGAACGCGCGGTCCTCCCAGAAAACCCGGGCGAGCACAGTGCGGTTGATCTCGTCCAGGGCTTGCTCGTTCAGCCCGGCGTGGCGGGGGTTGACCCGGAAGCACACGATCCCCAGCGACGCGGGGCTCAGCATCTCCAGAACCGGGCTCGCGCCGATGTACTCCTCCGCCTGGTCGGCCAGCTGCATTCCCAGCGATACCGCACGCCGGAAGGCGGCCATGCCGAACGTCTGAACCGAGACCCAGATCTTCAGCGCCCGCACCGAGCGGCTGAGTTGCAGGCCGCGATCGGAGAGGTTCGGGTGATCCGATCCCCATATGGTGTCCTGCAGCATATCGTGGGGAACCGCGAACGCGTTCTCCAGCTTAGTCGTGTCCTTCACCATGAGGCAACCCGCCTCGTACGGCTGGAAGAACCACTTGTGCGCATCGAGTACGATCGAGTCGGCTCGCTCGATCCCGCGCAGGAGCTTCTCGCCCCTTCCGGTCACGATCGCGAAGCCCCCGTAGGAGGCGTCGACGTGGAGCCAGATGCCTTCCGCTTCGCAGTAGTCCGCCATCGCTTCGAGCGGATCGATGGCGCCGGTGCTGCCCGTCCCCGCGTTCGCGCACACCGCCACCGGATTGAATCCCGCGGCACGGTCGGCGGCCACAGCCTGTGCAAGAGCATCCACGTCCAGGCGCAGTCGCTCGTCGCTCGGGAGCTTTCGGATGCACTCCGGCCGAACGCCGACGATCCTGGCCGCGCGCGTCTGGGCGCTGTGGCTCTGGTCGCTCATGTACACGGTCGCTCGCTCCGGATGGCCCGCGGCGTCGCGCGCCGCGACCAGACCGTTCAGCGCTGCCGCAGAGCCTCCGCTCGTCAGGACCCCGCCCGCACTCTCGGGATAGCCAAGCCAGTTGCGGATCCATTCGAGGACGACCAGTTCAACCTGGCTCGGACCGCTGGCGACCAGCCAGGTGCAGGCGTTGGCGCTGTACCCGGAGACGAGAAAGTCGGCGAGAACCCCTGGCCAGGTGGGCGATGACGGGATGAACCCGAAGCACCGCGGGTGGTCGAGACGCAATGCCAGCGGGAGGATCTCGCACGCGGCTCTTTCAAGCACCTCCTGGCCCGGAAGGCCGTGTTCGGGCGGCTCCACCATCAGTTGGTCGAGGCCCTGCTTGAACTCCCCTTCCCACGCGCGCTCGGAGGGGAGGCTCGTGATCCGCTTCACCAGCAGTTCGGCGGTCTCGCGCGCCAGGGCGAGCATCTCGTCCGGCGCCATCCGGAGGGCGCTGCGCGGCTCGCGGGAGTCCTGTTCAGGGTTGGATGCGGTCACGATGGGGGAAGTCCGGGGTTGCGGGTGCGATGGCAGGATCGGCTCATGGGGGGTGGCTTGCCTCCACCCACCCACCTGATCGGTGGCTCCGGATGGCGGCGTCGATGAAGTGGATGCCGTGGGCGCCGTCGCGGACGGTGGGGAAGTCGGGCTGCGGGTCCTCGTCGCCGTCGTCCGATGAGCCGCGGTCCTCCGGCCCGGATCCGGCACCCGAATGGCCCCGCGCCCGCACCGCCCGCGCGACTTCCCGGTAGAGGTTCGCGAACGCCTCCACGAAGCCCTCCGGATGGCCACCGGGCAGACGGGTGGCGGCCGCGGCGGCCGGAGCGCGGGTTCCCGCAGCGCGGTGCACCACCTCGACCGAGCCGTCGGCCCGCAGGAGGCGCAGGCGGTTCGGTTCCTCCTGGCTCCAGTCGAGCCCGCCCTCGCTTCCGTAGACGCGCAGGCGCAGGTGATTGCGCTCGCCCGTGGCGATCTGCGAGGCCATCAGCACGCCCCGCACCCCGCCGTCGAGCTCGAGCAGCACGGCCGCGTCGTCATGGGCGGTCCGACCATCCACCACGGTGCCCAGGTCGGCGAACAGGCGCCGCACCTCCAGGCCGGTGACGTAACGGAGCAGGTGGTGCCCGTGGGAGCCGATGTCCCCCAGCACCGCGGACGGCCCCCCGCGCGTGGGGTCCGCTCTCCACTCCGCCTGCTTGTGTCCCTCCGCCTCCAGCAGCTCCGCCAGCCATCCCTGCGAATACTCGACCACGACCTTGCGCACCTGGCCGATGGCGCCGTCGCGCACTCGCGCGCGCGCTTCCCTGACCAGAGGGTAGCCGGAATAGTTGTAGGTCACCGCGAAGACGAGGCCGGCTGACGCGGCCAGGCGGCACAGCTCGTCGGCCTCCTCGACGGTCACGACCAGTGGCTTGTCGCAGACGACGTGGATGCCGCGCTCCAGGAAGGTGCGCGCCACCGCATGGTGCAGGTGGTTCGGGGTGACGATCGCCACCGCGTGGATGCGTTCATCCTCCGGGAGAGTGGCCTCGCGTCTTGCCATCTCCTGCCACGACCCGTATGCGCGATCTGCCGCCAGTCCCAGCTGCGCGCCGGTGTGCCGCGACTTCTCCGCGTCCGCCGAAAACGCGCCGGCACAGAGTCGCCATTCGCCGTCGAGGGCGGCCGCCATTCGGTGCACGGGGCCGATGAAGGCCTCGGGTCCGCCTCCGACCATGCCGTAACGGAGGGTCAAGGGCGTCCTCCTCCATGCGGTGGACGCTCGTCCTCGGACGCGCGCGGCCGTGCTTGACGCCGCGTGCCGGCCTCACCGAGCCGGCGCGTTGGCCTGGCGCGGGCGGCGCGTGTGCTCATCCTGCCTCCGCGATCCGTCGCGCCCGGTAGCCGCCCTCCTTGCGGGCACGCGCCCGCAGCACCCCGAAGATCACGATCAGGATGCCGCACAGCGGCACCAGGTAACGGAAGGAGATGCGTCCCCCGAAGTTGTCCGCCGGACCCAGGATCGCCTGCGCATCTCCGGTGAGCCCTTCGCCCGCCCCGGAGTCGATGATCTGCCGGAGCGCGTTCGCGGTGGCGGGGGAGGGCAGGGCGCCCGCCGACCGGTATTCGACCACTACCTCCGCGGCCGCGGCGCGGGCGGCGCTCGCGTCGGGTCCCGGCACGGCCGCCAGCTCGCCGTCGGCGCGTTCGAACAGCGCCACCACCTCCACCACCGGCAACTGGTCGTGGGCGTAGACATCGGCCACGCGGCCCATCTGGGGCGCGGTCACCAGCCCGGTGGTCGCCATCCCCACCGCCCCCATCAGCCCCAGGCCCAGCGCACCGCTCTTCGGCACGCGCTCCGACACCACGCCCAGCATGGTGGGCCAGATGTAGCAGATGCCCACCGCGTAGACCGTCGCGGTAAGGAATACCGCGGCCGCGCCGGACGCGTAGCTGAACGCGAGCAGCCCGACCCCGGTCAGCGCCGCGGAGATCAGCAGGACTCCGGGGGGCGAGAGCCGGTGCACGACCGCCCCCGCCCGGTGGCGCAGCACCGCCATCAGGCCGTTGATCCACACCAGAACCAGGATGCCGGGGATGCCGCCCGCCTCCAGCACCGCCGGGACCCAGCGGGTGGGGCCGATCTCGATGGACGCCGTCATCGTCATCGCGAACAGCATGAGCAGCATGAACGGGGTGGTGAGCGCGGCGCGGAACATCTCGCCCACCGAAACGCCCGCCTGCACCCCTTCAGTGGGCGGAAACTCCTCCCGCAGCAGCATGTGACCGTAGACCAGGGTCGGGATGACGATCAGCGCGATCTTCACCCGCCACTCGCCGAGGATCTCCAGCCCCGCGGAGGACGCCGCCAGCTGATCCAGCCCGAACGCGGCCAGTCCGCCCAGCACGATCCCGCCTGGGAACCAGACGTGGAAGTTGTTCAGCTTGACGGTCTTGTCGCCCGGGTAGAGCGCGGCCACCAGGGGATTGCACGCGGCTTCCACCAGCCCGTTCCCCATGGAGATGATCAGCGCACCGGTGAAGAGATGCGCGAAGCTCCCTCCGAGGATCAGCGTGATCGTGCCGATGAGGTGCGCCGCGAACGCCGTTCGCAGCAGGGTGCGGAAGCCCAGCGTGTCGGCCAGCGGCGCGAAGACGACCTGTGAAAGCGCGAACCCCCAGAGGGCCGCGCCGCCGATCCAGCCCACCTGCTCGTTGGTGAGCACGAACTCGTTCTTGAGGTCGAGCATGACGGCACCCACGGTCGCGAAGGCCACCGATGTGGCGATGAGTGCGACGCAGCTGCCCCGGAAGAGGCGCCTGGCGTTGGCGGATGAGTGGTCGTCGGATGGGGCCATGGCGCGGTTCTGGTTGAGAGGGCCGGTCAGGCGAGCCCGATGTGGCGGAGCACCTCGGGCGGCGGCGGGTCCCAGCGGGTGAGGGGGGTGTTGCCGATGTACTGGAGGTCGTCCATGCCTTCGGCCGTGGTCCAGAATGCGGTGAGGGTGAGGTAGCGCACCCGGTCGAAGAAGAGAGACGGGGCTTCGAAGGGCCCGCCTTCCGCCTGCTCCGGGTCGCAGATGTCGTCGCAGATGGCGTGCCGCTGCGCGGTCGTGAGGTCGCGGAAGCGCACGCTGGCGGACGGGGCGCCGTTGCCGAAGCGCGCGTGGGCTTCGCGGTCGAGCCACACCAGCCCGCCCCGGATCAGCACGCCGCCCTCCTGAAGGGCCTCGTAGGGCGCGCTCACCCACTCGTCGATGAAGTCGTGGGCGCCGACCTCGCTGGCGGAGGGAGAGCGGTCGTCGGCGGGCAGGATCACGTCGCAGAGCACGGCCAGCGATTCCAGCTCGTCGGCCTGCAGCGTCCGCTCCCACGGCACCACGGGAGAGAGGAGGTCGGGATCCCACAGGTCGCCACGCGCGTTGGGGTTCGTGACCTGGCCGGGGGTCGGGCCGCCCGGGACGGTGGATGCTTCGGCGGCCGCGCCCGCGGCGTCGTTTTCGTCACCAGTTCCGGGACCGCACGATGCAAGGCCGGGCGCGGCCGCGGCCAGCGCCATCACCTTGAGGGCGTGGCGGCGGTCCATGCTGCGCGCGTCCGGGACCGTCTCACGCGCCTCGGCGATCGGCAAAACCCGTTCGCGCCGATCCTCGGCCTTCGTCCGCTCTTCGCTCATCACAGGCTCCGGGTGCGCAGCTGTTCCACGATGTAGTCCGATGCGCGCCAGGCAAGCGCCAGAATCGACAGAGTCGGGTTCTTGTCCGCGTTGGATACGAAGCCACCCCCGTCGGTCACGAACAGGTTGTCCACCTCCCAGGACTGGCAGAACTGATTGAGCACGGAAGTGTTCGGGTCTTCTCCCATCATCACGCCGCCCACTTCGTGGATGATGACGCCGGGGGCGGCGATCGCCCGCGCTCCGTCGTCGTGGACATCGCTGGTCACCCGGCCGCCCATCGCCTGGATGATGTCGGCGAAGGTGTGCTGCATGTGGCGGGCCTGGTTCAGCTCGTGCGAGGACCACTTCCAGTTGAATCTGAGCGTGGGGATGCCCCAGCGGTCCACGCCCTCGGGGTCGATCTCGCAGTACGAGTCCTCGTTGGGAATCATCTCGCCGCGCCCGTCGAACCAGAGGAATGAGCCGTAGTAGCGGCGGCACTCGTCCTTCAGCCGCTGGCCGTAGCTGCCCCCGGTGAGCTCAGCCAGCCCTCCCATGAAGCCGAAGCCGGGCATGCGCCGCCCGCCGCCGAACTCGATGTGGTATCCGCGCGCGAAATCAAGTTGGCCGCGCGCCTGCTCCCCGTAGAGCCACCAGGGCATGTACAGGTGCATCGCCGAGGCGCCGTCCGCGTTGTGCGGGGGCATGTTCTCGAGGGCGGGGATCTGGCCGCCGACGCCCGCGCCCACGGTGTCCATGACGTACTTGCCGACCCGGCCGCTCCCGTTGCCCAGCCCGTCCGGATGAAGGGAGCTCTTCGAGTTGAGGAGGATGCGCGCCGACTCGCAGGCGCTGGCCGCGAGCACGACCACGCGGGCGCTCGCATGCTCGTCCAGGCGCGTGTTCCGGTCGATGTAGTGCACCCCGGTGGCCCGGCCGCGCGCGTCGATGGTGACCTCGCGCACCATGGCGTCGGTGCGTATGTCCAGGTTGCCGGTGGCAAGGGCGGGGGGCAGGAGCACGGTCGGGGTCTGGAAGTTTGCCTTGATCGAGCAGCCGCGGCCGCAGGGGGTGGCGTAGAAGCACGCCGCGCGCGCCGCCATGGATTCCTCGGTGACGCGCTGCGCGAGGGCGTTGCCGGGCCACAGGCTGCGCGCGATGCGGGCGGCGTCGAGACGCCGGGTGAGAATCGCGAGGTGGGCCGGGATGACAGGGATGCCCAGGTCACCGCAGTGGTGCCGGGTCAGCAGCTCTTCGGCACGGGGCGCCGGGGGCGGGAGGAGCACGCCCGGGGAGGAATTCGGGGTGTTCTCAAGCCCTTCGTTCGAGCCGTAGACGCCGATCAGGGCCTCTGTCCTGTCGTACCAGGGCGCGAGATCGTCGTAGGAGAGAGGCCAGTCGAAGCCCAGCCCGTCGCGGGAGTACGGCTTGAAGTCGTACTCGCCCATGCGCAGCGAGATGCGGCCCCAGTGGTTGGTGCGCCCGCCCAGCATGCGCGCCCGCCACCAGCGGAAGTCGGTTCCCTCCGCGCTCGAGTAGGGCTCGCCCGGCACCTCCCAGCCCCCGTCGACGGTCGCGTCGTAGAAGCCGAACGGCTTGTGGCGGGTGCCGCCCCCGCGCAGGGGCGCGTCGCGCGGGAGATGGAACATGGGGGTCTCGGTGACCGGGTCGTAGTGCCGCCCGGCCTCCAGCATCAGCACCCGGAGGCCCGAGCAGGCGAGAACGTAGGCGCTCATGCCGCCGCCCGCGCCCGAGCCGACCACGATGGCGTCGTAGCTGTCCTGGGTGCGCGGGCTCACGCCGATCGATCCTCCGCGCCCGCGGGCACCATGGCCGCGAGCGCCCGGTAGCTGGCGCGCACGCTCTCGATCGGGTCGCCGGGCTGGTCGTGCTCCACGTACTGGTGCAGGAGTCCCAGTTCGCCCGCGCGCGCCAGCACGGTCCGGAAGTCGATCACACCGGCGCCCACGTCGACCATCTCGCCCGCGGCGGTACGATCCTTCACGTGGACGCTGGTCACCCGGCGCGCGCGCGCGTTCAAATCAGCCATGGGATCGGCGCCGCCGTGCACGACCCAGAAGATGTCCATCTGCCAGTCGACCAGCTCCGGGTCGGTGCGGTCGAGCAGCAGGTCGATGGGGCGCACCCCATCCGCGCCCGGGCGCATCTCCCAGTCGTGGTTGTGGTAGCCGAAGCGGAGGCCGGCGGCGCGGGCGGCCTCGCCCGCCCGGTTGAAGTCGTCCGCGACCCGTCGCAGCGCCTCCCCGTCGCGCTCGGCGACCGGGAGGGCCGGCACCACCACAAGGCGCTGGCCGAGCGCGACGGCGGCCTCCAGGGTCGTCTCCCAGCTTCCCCGCACCTCCTCCACGGAATGGTGGCTCGACGTGGCCGCCAGCCCGACTGCGTCCAGCCGGGTCTTCATCTCCCGCGCGGACATCCCGTACAGGCCCGCCAGCTCGACCTCCTCGTAGCCGATGTCGGCGATCGTGGCCAGCGTGCCCTCCGGGTCGGTGGCCATCACCGAACGCACCGTGTAGAGCTGCACCCCGATGGCAGAGGGCACCTGTGAGCGGCGGCCATCCGAACCGGGATGCCCTGCATTCCCAATGGACCATCCCTCCGCCCCCGGCCACACCCGACCGATTCCCCCCAGCCCGCCGGCCGTCACGACCGCCCCGGGAAGCGTCCGGAGGAAGCTCCGCCGGTTGAGAGTGCTGCTCGCGCCCATCTCCTTCACAAGCCCCTCCTCATCGAATCTCCCGCAGCTTGATGTTGCGGAACCAGACCCGATTCCCGTGATCCTGCAGGCCGATGTGCCCCCGTTCCGCCTGGCCGTACTCCGGCCACTCGACGAACTTGCTCGCCGCCACCTTCGCCCTCCAGTCGTCGCTGCCCAGTTCGTACTCGACCACCTTTTCGCCGTTGAGCCAGTGCTCGACGTGGGCTCCCCTCACGAGAATCCGGACCTGGTTCCACTCCTCCGCGGGACGCACGATCCCCCGCGGAACACCGTGCAGAGCGTAGTTGGCGCCCGCGCTGGTGAGCGGGC
>JAJEBS010000254.1 GCA_022822425.1 Gemmatimonadota bacterium
TCATCACCGATTCGGTGGGTGGCAAGGTGCTGCAACTGGACGACAAGAACCTGAAGGTCGTCAAGAGCTGGAAGATCGCCGGCAACCCCACCAAGGTGGCCTTCGTCGGCGTCATGGGGAAGACCAAGGGCCACTAGCGCCGGCGCCTCCCCTTAACCACCCCGGCCCCGACGCGGCGCGCGCTTCCCCTGCGTGCGGCCCCGTCGGGGCCGACTCCCCCCGCCTGCGGACACTAGTGTCGCGTCCCGGCGACACGCATGTGTTCAGCCGCGACGCGGCATATCATTTCTTCGTGCGGAAAGACCGGTGGCAATCCGCGCAGGTGCGCCGTAACCGCTTGAACAGGGCTTCCCGTTCACGGGGCGCCGCCGATGCCAAAGACCCCGCCGTCCGTTCGAGTTCCTGCGCCAACTTGACGAAATGGTCCCAATCCGCCCACACGGAAGGAAGCGTCCGCGTCGGGTGATTCAAGCTCCCTTCGGGAAACAGCGCCGTCAACTCATCGCCCGCGTGTTGGATGATGGTTCGGGCGTACACCTTGAAGCGTTCAGCCTCATCTTGTTGCGTTCCGCGAATCAGGCTCCCCAGCTCTTTCATCGCACCGCCCATGGAAGTCATGGCGTCCATGCGCTGCTTGACGATGCCGGTGGCGTCGCGGTGGCCGGTTGCCCCGGCGGGAGCTAGTACCCATGCCAGCACGGCTACCGCGACCAGGCTGGACTTCGTCGGTTTGGTTCCGCTCACGGTGTCCTCCGTGTCCTCAATAGATGCCCTTCGCCCGCTGTAGCGCGATCATCCTGTTCACGGTCACGTCCTACGCCGCCGACCCGAGGCTGCCAGATCGTCGAGGATCGGGCAGTCCGGTCGATCATCGCCATGACAACGCGCCACCAAACGCGCCAGCGTGCTTCGCAGTCCCTCGAGTTCGGCGATCTTGGCGTTGATCCGGCGCAGGTGATGTTCCGCAACGGCCTTCACGTCCGAGCTGGCGCGGCCGCGGTCTTCATAGAGAGAAAGAAGCGTGCGACAGTCGTCAATGGTAAAGCCCAGGGAACGGGCGCGCGCGAGGAAGGTCAACTTGTGAACTTCGTTCTCGCCGAAATCGCGATACCCGTTGCGGCCGCGCTCCGGCCGCACGAAGCCGATTTCTTCGTAGTATCGGATCGTCTTGGCGGGGAGACCACTCGCCTCCGCAACGTCGCCAATGTTCATGACCACCTCCGTTCCTGGCGGTCATTATAAAGATTCCTGTTACTGGAAGGTCAAGGGCGGCTCTAAAGGTCGTTGTCAAGGCTTCGTCACAGGATCGCCCGCCACGGAGGTTCAGGTTTTCCGGGACGGTAGAGCCTCGGTGCCTTATCGCGCGCCGAAGGAACAGGGGCCATTCAGCTTATCGGTTTCTCGCCCTGCTTCGGGCGATCTGGGAGGGACTTCGAAGCGAAGGGGGTCCCGGGCCGCCGTGAGCGGACAAGGCGACCCGAGCCCGCGGATTCCTTCACGCCACGGCGGGTTGAGCGACGACCGCGCCCGCGCGCGGCAGCATCAGGGCGGCGACGAGCACGCCTCCCCCAGCCACCGCCATCACCACGAACAGGGCGCCGAAGCCCCAGCCCGCGTGGATGCCGGCGACCACGGGCAAGGTGGAGGCCATGACGGAAAAGGTCACGATGTAGCGCAGGGCGAAGACGCGGCTGCGCCATTCGCTCTTGGTGATGCGGCCGATGAGCACGTCGTTGATGGGGATCTGGCCGAAGACGACGAGCATGAAGGCGACGGAGACCACCAGCGCGGCGACGCCGGTGAGCTGGTACATCAGCGCGAAGAACAGCGCCTGCAGACCGCCGACGAAGGCGAACACGGTGCGCACGGAGTGGCGGTCGACGAGGTAACCCACCACGAGCTGGGCCAAGGCCGCGATGGCGAACACCAGAAATGCGTAGCCGCCCACGGCGGTGGCGGAGCCGGCGAGGTCGCCGAGGCGCTCGTCGAAGATCTTCGGCAGTGCGAAGGTCGTGCTCTGGAAGACCAAGCCGCCGATGGCGGTGGTAAAGATGATGATGCAGAGGACGCGAACGAACGTGGAACGTGCGATGGACGGTGCGTCGACCGCGGGATTCCCGGCGCCCGTGGCGGCGGCATCGTTCGCGGCGGCATCGTTCGCGGCGGTACCGCTCCCCTGCCGCGCCCACACCAGAACTCCGTAGGCGATTCCGAGAACGACGGAGACCACGCCGGGCAAAACGAAGGCGCTGCGCCAACCGCCGGTGTCGATGAGGTAGCCGGTGAGCAGCGCGGCGGCGGCGACTCCGAGGTTGCCGAAGACGCCGTTGACGGCGATGGGGATTCCGGTCTTCCGCCGTCCCTGTATGACCATGGCAATACCGACGGGGTGGTAGATGGCGGCGAAAATGCCGACGACCAGCAACCACAGCGCGATCTCGAAGGGCGTGTCGGCCAGCGCGGTGAGAATCGAGCTCACGCCGATGCCGATGAAGAAGATGGTGATCATGCCGGGCCGGCTCCACTTGTCGCCGATCCACCCGGCCACGATGGCGCCGACCCCGAAGGCCACGAACCCGGGCGTGGCGTAGGGGATGAGCGCCGCGTAGCTCATGTCCCACTCGTGGGCGAGGCGCAACGCGGCCACCGTCGCGAAGATCAACATAAACAGATGATCGAGGAAGTGGGCGGCGGCGAGGAAGCCCAGGTTCACACGGTCGCGCGACATGTCGCCCCCTGGTTGTCGGTCATCAGCCGTCGCGCAGCATGGGCTGCATCACCTGCTCGGCGAAGGCGCGGATCATGCTGGCCCGGGGACGGCCGTCCACGGCGTAAGGACGGATGGTGATCTGGTCGATACCGTTGTCGAACATGCGCCGGGCCGTCTCGATGCACCGGGCGGGGGTGCCGGCCAAGGCGAACTCCGGCACCACGTCGTCGGGCACGGCGTCGGCATGGGCGGCGTTGGGGTTCAGGTGCTGGTAGTTGTCGTAGTGTCCGGCCATCCGTTCCGCGGCCGCGGCGGCCGCGGGGCTCAGCCCCCAGAACGGCTTGAGGATGGACCGCGCCACGTGCGGCCGTACGACGGACACCGCCTTGGAGCCGTCTTCGTCCACGGCCGCCGAGACCGAGAGAAACCTCCGGAACGGCTCCGCCTCCCGGCCGCCCTCCCGCCGGCCGGCGTTCACGCACTCCAGCATGCGCGCCAGCATATCCCCTTCCATGGCTACCCGGGCCAGGATCACCCCATCACCGATGCGCCCCGCGAGTCGCAACATCCTGGGTCCGCTGGCCGCCACCGCGATGGGCGGGCACTTCTCCGGCGCCGCGAACATGAGGCGCATGTCCTCGGAACCGGCGGGCACGCGCGCGCCGCGGCACAGCGCACGGATTTCGTCGACACAGGCTTCCAGCCGCGCGCGCGTGGCCGGCCGCTGGCCCATGGTGTTGACCGAGGTGAAGCCGCTGCCGATTCCCAGCGTGAGGCGTCCGCCGGACAGCTCCTGCAACGTCGCCGCGGCACTGGCGGTAACCGCGGAGACCCGGGTGACGGGATTGGTGACGCCGCTTCCAAGAAGGATCCTGGAGGTGGCCTGGGCCGCGGCGCCCAGGATCACGTACATCTCGCGCCAGATGAGCTGCGAATCCCCCACCCACACTTGGTCGTAGCCCAGATCCTCGGCGAGCGTGATCTCCCGCATCAGTTCGGGCACGTCGTAGTAGGGATGGATCTCGACGCCGAAGGAAACTCTCTCCATGTTCAGTCCTGCAAGCCGTACAGGCGCGCGGGGTTCTCGCTCAGGATCTTGTCGGCCACGCCGCCGCCGAGCACGCCGTCCTTGGACAGCTTGGCGATGGCTTCCATGTCGTTGGAGTAGTCCGCGTGCCCGTAGTCGGTGCCGACGATGATGTTGTCCTCGCCGGCGTATTCCAGCACGTAGGAAAGGTCGTCCGTGGTCTGGCAGGCCACGTAGATGCGGTTGTCCTTGAGCAGATTGCCGCTGGCCAGCTCGCGCGGCGCGCCGCGCACCGCCGCCAAAGGAGTGTCCGCGTGTTTCCGGCGGAACGCCAGCTCGGCCTGCGTGCGGATCATCAGATCGTTCAGCGCGTAGGGCACCCACTGGGATGTGGATTCCACAAAGCACCAGCGCAGGTCCGGGAACTTGTCCGGGACGCCCTTGTAGATGAGATTGTTGAACGCGCCCACGGTGGACAGCTTGAAGCGCGAGAACGTGTCCTGGAGGAACAGGTCGTAGTGGTCGAAGCTGCCCCCGCCGGCATGCACGCACATGGGAATGCCCAGGTCGCTGGCCTCCCGGTAGATGGGGAAGAGCGTGTCGTCGGAGAGCAGCCGCCCGCCTTCGATGCCGTGCATGAACACGCCGCAGGCGCCGTTCTCCCTGCCGAAGTGGATCTCCTCGATGGCCCGGTCCATGGACCGCAGCGGCGGCAGCACCACCCAGCGCAGGCGCCCGCCACCCTGCTTCCAGATATCCGCGAGCCAGCGGTTGTAGCCCCGGCAGAGCGCCCGCTCCACCTCGGGCCGCACGGTCAGGGGCCGCAGGAACATGGTCGGGTAGATCACCTGGATGTCCACGGACAGCTCGTCCATGTGGGCGATGCGCGCGCTCACGTTGGCCAGCTCGCGCGATTCGGCGGTGGCGTTGAGGCCGATGTTGGTGTTGGGCACCACGCGTTCGTCGATGCGCCAGTAGCGCAGCCCCGTGCCTTGTGATACCAGCAGGTCGGGCGCCAGGTGGCGGTCCTCCTCGGCCATGAACTCCCAGGTCTGCTCGTTCTCGATCACGTGCGCGTCGGCGTCTATGAACAAGGACATGTCGTTACCCTCCCATGGATTCATTCGGCGGCCTTGGTCCTTCCGTCATTCTCGGGCTTCGCCCCCCGAATCGTCATTGATATGAAATTGGTAGTTACGGAATCCCGCTACACCCCAACGAGTCATTCCCGCGGAAGCGGGAATCCATGGGTGGGGGGTCTGGCGGTCTCATTGCCCGGCCCCACCCCGCCTGGATTCCCGCTTTCGCGGGAATGACGATTCGGGGGGCGGCGCCCGGTTTGTTCAGGACAACCCGCCTTCGGTACAACCGGCGTTCGCGACAACCGGAGCCTGAGCGACCCGAGCCTGGACTCATTCTCACCCAGGAAGCCGTCGAAGTTCAACCCGGTTGCTCTCGCGCGTTGTCGCCTCATTTGGTACAGATTCGACAACCTGGTCCGGCCATTCGGCTTCTCTCGACAGAGTCGATGTGCCGGAACCGGCAGAACGGGAGGTGGACTCATGGCACAAGCGGGTTATGCACGCCCGGACCTGTTGACGGAAACAGACTGGCTGGAGCAGCACCTCGACGACCCGGACATCCGCATCGTCGACTGCGACCCCTACGACGTCTACCGCCGGGCCCACATCAAGGGCGCGGTGGGTATCCGGGTGCACCACTACATCAAGCAGCCGGGCTACGACAAGGAGCCGCGCAAGTATCCGCTGGTGGCGCCACCGGACACGGCCAAGGAGGTCATGGAGAGCCTGGGCATCGGCGACGGGACCCACGTCGTGGCCTACGACAGCAACGGCTCCCTGTGGGCGGCGCGCCTGTGGTGGGTGCTGAACTACTACGGTCACACCAAGGTGACGGTGCTCAACGGCGGCTGGCAGAAGTGGTTCGACGAGGGGCGTCCGGCGACCCTGGACGTGCCCAGGCCGGTCGCGGCTACCTTCAATCCCAAGGCCGATCCGGACCTGGTCTGCACCGTGGACTACGGCACCGCCAACGTCGGCAACCCGGACGTGGTGTTCCTCGACGTCCGTTCGGACGGCGAGTGGACCGGGGCCAACAACCGGGGCAACAAGCGCGCCGGACGCATACCCGGGGCCGTGCACCTGGAGTGGCTCAACTTCGTCCACGACAAGCCCTACCGGACCTTCAAGGATGGCGGCGAGTTGCGCGGCCTGCTGGAACGGGCGGGGGTTCCACCCGATCGAGAAGTGGTCACGTATTGACAGGGAGGCATCCGTGCGGCGCACGGAGTCTTCGTCCTGACACTGCTGGGTTACGAACGGGCACGCAACTACGACGGCTCCATGGCCGAGTGGGCCAACCGCGACGACACGCCGCTCGTGCTGGAGTGAGTCTGGGCGCCGAGCTTCTAGCCCTGAGCGCGGCGGTGGCCTGGGGGTCCGAGGCGATCCTTGTGCGCCGGGGCTCGCGCTACGCCAGCGTCGTGCTCGCCGCGCTCATGGGCTTCGTACTGAGCACGGTGGTGCTGTGGAGCGCCATCTGGCTCTTCTTCCCGCTGAGCCTGCTCTATACGCGAGGCACCTGGTACTTCGTCATCAGCGGACTGATCCAGCCCGCCATCGTCCGTTTCCTCCACTACACCGGCATCGTCCGCCTGGGCGCGTCGCGCGCCGGCCCGGTGCGCAGCGTGACGCCGCTGTTCGCCATCGCCATCGCCTTTTCCTTTCTCGGCGAACGGCCGGATGCCGGCGTCTACCTCGGGTCGTTCCTGAGCGTCGTCGGGGTCTGGCTCACCTCGAGCCGGCGAGAGGGAGAGAGCGAGTGGAAGGCGATCCACCTGGCGTACCCGCTGGGCGCGGCGTTCCTCACGGCCATCTCCCAGAACTTCCGCAAGACCGGCCTCCTGATCATGCCCAACCCTTACGTGGCCACCGCCGTCACCATCACCACGTCTCTGGTGGTGTTCTCGTTGAGCCTGGTGGCGACGGGCCAGTTGCACACGCTCCGGGGCGACCGGAAGTGCCTGCCGTTCTACGGCACCGCCGCCGTGGTCTCGGCCACCGCGCAACTGCTGGGCTACATTGCCCTGGCCAAGGGCGACGTGTCCGTGGTGGTGCCCCTGATCAACACGAACCCCCTCTTCATCGTGCTTTTCAGCGCCCTGTTCCTTCGGGACCTGGAGACCATCAACGCCCGCGTCGCCACCGGCGCCGTGCTCATCGTCACCGGCATCGCGCTCATCACCTACCGCTGAGGCGGCCGGCTGTTGAAGCCGTTACCTGTCTCCGATATTTGAGAACGTAGACGCAGCACACAAAGCAGACTCTGATCAATCGTTCGGCGCCCCGAAGCGAAGTCGAAGGGCGCCATCGTGCACCGGGCCATGTGGATCGTAGATTCCATGAGTGACCGCCGCCCATGACGCTCGCAGGAAGGGAAATCATCGTACGCAGGACGCGGGACCACCGCCGGGCCGAGGAGTGGGCGCTGGTGTTGGAAGCGGAGGGTCTGGCGCCGCGGCTGCTGCACACGTCCAGCGGGTGGATCATCTCGGTGCCGTCCCAGCATTTGGAGCGGGCCGCCACGGAACTGTGGGCGTACGAGAGCGAGAACCGCGCCACGGAGGCGGAAGAAGACCACCCGTGGCCCGGTCGCGCTCCGTTCTACACGGGGCTCGGCGTCGCGGCGGGACTCCTGGCTTTCTTTTTCTTCGCCGCCTGGACTCAAGAATCCGTGCGCTGGATCGAGCACGGCAACGCGTCGGCCGACTGGATCCTGCGCGGCCAACTGTGGCGCACGGTCACGGCCCTCACCCTGCACGCCGATTTCCCTCACGTAGCCTCCAACGCGGTCGCTCTGGTCTTCTTCCTGACCGCGGTGTGCCGTTCCCTTGGGCCCGGGTTCGGCGCGGCGATGGTGCTCGGGGTAGGAGCACTGGGAAACCTCTTCAATGCCTGGTTCCACGGCTTCGACCACCACTCCGTGGGCGCGTCCACGGCGGTGTTCGGCGCCTTGGGCCTGCTTGGCGCCATCGGCGTCGTCGAGCGCCAGCGACTGGGGATTCAGGGACGCCGCGCCTGGATACCGCTGGCCGCGGGAGTGGCCATCCTCGCCATGCTCGGTACCGGCGGACCGCGCGTGGACCTGTGGGCGCACTTCTGGGGCTTCGGCGCCGGCGCGGGCGCGGGGATCTGCGCGGCCCTCTTCGTGGAGCGGCCGGAGACCGCGCCGGTTCAGCTCAGGATCGGCGTAGCGGCCGCCGCGGCGGTGGTGCTGTGCTGGATCGTGGCGCTGGCGTAGGCTGCTACTGCCTTCAGGAAGTACCGGGGCGGCGCGCCAAGGCACGGTGCTCCACCATCAGGCAGCGGTCCTGCACGACCTTGATGCCGGCGCGCGCCAACGTCTCAGCCACGGCGTCGTGGCGGATGCCCGACTGGAACCAGACGGCGGCGGGCCGGGCGGCCAGCATGTCGTCGAGGTGGGCTTCGATGTCGGTCGGACGCCGGAACACGTTGACCAGGTCCACCGGACCGGGAACGTCCGCGAGCCGGCGGTACACCGGTTCCCCTAGGATCTCCGTCACTTCCGGGTAGTACACGGGCACCGGCACCACGTCGAAGCCCGTCCGGTGCATGTACCGCGGGACATAGAACGCCGGCTGCGAAGCCTGCCGCTCGGTCTTGATGCCGAGGACGGCGATGCGCCGGGTGGCGGCGATCAGGTCCCGGATGTCCCCGGTTCGTTCCAACAGGTTCGCGCGATGGTCCATTTCGAGACGAACCTTGACAACGATTCCCGTTGGTTGCAACCTGCCGCAGACGGGACGCAGTCAGGAAGAGAGGAGCGATCATGGGTCTGCTGGATCAAAAGGTGGTGATCGTGACGGGCGGCGGCAACGGCATCGGCCGGGCCTATTGCCTGGGCATCGCCCGCGAGGGCGGGATACCCGTGGCCGCGGACATCGATGGGGACGCGGCCCGATCGGTGGCCCGCGAGGTGGCCGGAAACGGCGGACAGGCCCTCGGCGTGCAGACGGACGTGGCGGACCTCGGAAGCTGCCAGGCCATGGCCCAGGCAACCCTGGAACAGTTCGGGCGCATCGACGGGCTCATCAACAACGCAGCGGTCTTCATGAGCGTGCCGGTGACGCGTTCCGGGTTCCAGGAGATCCGCGAGGAGGAGTGGGACCGGGTGATGGCGGTGAACGTCAAGGGACTGTGGCTGTGCAGCCGCGCGGTGGTGCCCGCCATGCAGGAGCGCCGCCAGGGAAGCATCGTCAACATCGCGTCCAACATGGCCTACAACGGCGGCGCCGGCATGATGCACTACGTCGTGTCCAAGGCGGCGGTGGTGGGTTTCACCCGGGTGCTGGCGCGTGAGCTGGGCCCCGACGACATCCGCGTGAACACGCTGGCGCCGGGCTCCACCGCCAGCGAGCCCGAACCCACGGAAGCCGCTCTCGAGGACTACGAGCGCTCCGCGTCCAAGCGCATCCTGCAGCGCATCGAGAAGCCGGAAGACGTGGTGGGCACCGCGCTCTACCTGTTGTCCGACCTGAGCGCTTTCGTCACCGGCCAGTCTATCCTCGTGAACGGAGGAGCCAATCTGCACTGAGGCCCATTCGGTCCTTCCCCACCCCTGGATTCCCGCCCCCGATCGGGGTCGAGGGTAAACTTCCGCGGGAATGACGGTTCGAGGCGTTTCGCGAAAATGGCTTGTTCGCAACGTCCTCGGTTGACAAACGCCCGCTCTTGGTCGAATTTTACGGTTGAGCACCGGCCGCCGCGGGGCGCCGGGCACCAACCCTGCCGGCCCGGACCCTCCGGGCCGCGTATCAAGGAGACACGCCATGTCCAGCCAGGAGAGTCTTCCGGTTATCGATGCGGACGCCCACGTGATCGAGACGGAACACACGTGGGACTATCTGGAGCCGTCGGAGGAGAAGTACCGCCCCTCGCTGTTCTCCTCGCCGCAGGAGCCCACGCTCCAGTACTGGGTCATCGACGAAAAGATCCGCGGGTTCCGTTTCCCCACCTACAGCGAGCAGCAACTGAGGGACCTGTCGGACCAGTTCGGACGAAACGTGGAGTCACCCCAGGCCGCGCGCGAACTGGACGACGTGCAGCTCAGGCTCGATCACATGGAGAAGCTCGGGGTCGATGTCCAGGTGCTGCACAACACTTTCTGGATCGAGCAGATCACCACCAGGCCGGACGTGGAGGTCGCGCTGTGCCGGAGCTGGAACCGGTGGCTCGGCGACATCTACCGGCAGAGCGAAGGCCGGCTGCGCTGGTCCTGCGTGGTGCCGGTGCTGGCCCTGGACGAGGCCGCGGCGCAGATCAAGCAGGCCAAGGAGGACGGCGCGGTGGCCGTGTGCATGCGGCCCCTGGAGGGGGACCGGGACATGTGCGACCCGTACTTCTATCCCATCTACCAGGTGGCCAGTGACCTGGACCTGCCCATCGCCGTGCACATCGCCAACGGCAACCCCGGCAACTGCGACACCTACCGTCCGACCACGGCGGGCCGTTTCGCCATGTTCCGGGCGCCCACGGTCACATCGTGCCTGGGCCTCGTCATGAGCGAGATCCCCCGGGTGTTCCCGAAACTCCGGTGGGGCTTCATCGAAGCCTCCTCTCAGTGGGTGCCGTGGATCTACCTGGAGAGCGAGAACCGCTACCAGGCGGCCGGACGCGAGTTCCCCAAGGACCTCTTCGCCGAGTACGGCATCTACGTGACCTGCCAGACCAACGACGACATCCCCTACGTCCTCAAGTACTCGGGCGACGGCAACCTGGTCATCGGCACCGACTACGGCCATACCGACCCGTCCAGCGAGATGGACGCCATCCTCGACCTGAAGAAGATGGACGACATCAGCCAGGAGCGGAAGGACAACATCCTGTACCACAACCCCAAGGCGTTATACGGTCTCTAGCAGGCTGTTAAAGAACTCCGGTCGTCACCACCCTGCGACGTGCCGCTCCATCCCGGCGCCGCGCGGTTCCACCGGGAGCACGGGCATCTCGAGTGACCCGCCGGTGCTTGCCGATGGCCGGCCACGGTACGCGGATGGCTTGCGGCCGGCGCGCCCGGCCGCGAACGCCCGTGCTTGAGAACATCTCCGTTTCCGGCTCCTGATACACCCATGCGAATCCCGCGAAGCCTCATCGTCGTCTTCTCCGCCGCGGTCGTGGTGATCACGTCCATCAGCATGAACGCGTTCAGCCTGTTCCTCACGCCCATCGAGGACACGTTCGGCTGGTCGCGTTCGGTGGCGACCATCCCCTACGTGTTCGCCATGCTCGGCTGGGGCATCGGCGGGGTGCTGTTCGGCAAGATGGCCGACGACCTGGGCACCCGCCCGGTGATTCTCGGCGGCGTTCTCCTCATGGCCGGGGGTTTCATCGGCATGGGCCTGTCGCAGAACCTGTGGCAGCTATGCCTGACCTTCGGCATCATGACCGGCATGGCCAAAGGCGCCTGCGGGCTGGTGATCATCTCGCTCTTGGTGTCGAAACACTACGAAGCCGAAAAACGCGGCTTTGTGGTGAGCATCGTGCAGACCGCGTCGCCCCTGAGCCCCTTCTTCCTGGCGCCGCTGCTGTATTTCCTCATCGGGAGCTACGACTGGCGCGTGGCCGCGTTCGCGTGCGGGGCGCTGCTGCTGGGCGTGGCCCTGCCGTTCGGATGGGTCGGCGCGCGCGATCCGGATCCCTCCTCGGCCAGACGGCGGGAACGCGCGTCCTGGGCCAGTTGCCTGCCTTACCTGCGCGACCGCTCGATGATCCTGCAGTTCCTGGCGCGTTTCTCGTGCGGCATGGCCCTGTTCCAGAGCGTGCACCTGGTAGGCATCGCGTTGAGCAAGGACTTCGACCACGCCACCGGGGCCATCGCCGTGTCCGTCTTCGGCATCGCCGCCGCCGTGTCCGCGGTGACCTTCGGCTGGCTGTCCGACCGCTACGGCCGCGCGCAGATGCTGGCCCTCACCTACGTCTGCCGCGGCGTCGGCACGCTGCTCATGTCCCTGGACATGTCGGACCCGCTGACGTTCTACCTGGTGGTGGCCCTGGCCATGGGGCCGACCTTCGGCACCATCGCGATCCAGAACGTCATGTTCTTCGAGATGGTGGGACCGCGCCTCGCCGGGCTCATCATGGGCCTGAGCTTCATCATCCACCAAGTCGGCTCCGCCAGCGGCCCCTTTCTCGCCGGCGTCTACTTCGACTACACGGGCAGCTACGACGGCTTCATGCAGATCATGAGCCTGATCCTGCTGTCCTCGGCCCTGCTCATCTACATCGCCATCCGCTCCGACGACGCCCCGCTGCCCGAGCCGGCGCGGTCATAGGACGGCCTTTCGGATGCACAAGGCCCCATCACCAAGCCCGCGGGCTGGCAGGCGTGGTGGGCTCTTTCCGAACCCGGAGCTCGATTCAGGTGTAGTCCTGTGTGAGCAACTCCAGGAGGTGTCCGTTGGGGTCGCGGAAGTAGACGCCGCGCCCGCCGTTCCAGGTGTTGGTCTTCATGTCGGTGGAGCTCCGCGGGCCGCTGCCGTATTCCAGTCCCGCCTCCTTGATCCTGCCGAAGATCTCGTCGAATTCCTGCTCGCTCACCTTGAAGGCATAGTGGTGGTGCTCGATCTCCTTCCGGTCGTCGAGATCCAGCGACAGGGACTGGGAGGCAATATGGATCGGCTGGAAGTGGCCCAGCGGCTTCTGGTGCTCGAACCCGAAGATCTTCTCCCAAAAACGGGCCGACTCTTCCTTGTCCCGCACGGGCACGATGGTGTGGTTCAGCTCGATAGCCATGGGACCCTCACCGGGATCGATGCGCACGCGCAAATCCCTTTCGGAGTTGATTGAAGGACGGTTGTCGTGTGTGGAGCCTCGTTCACCACCGCGCGGTGAGCGTGGCGCCGACGCGGTGCTCGGCGCCGTCGTTGGCGGGCTCGAGCCGCGAGCCCTCGAAGCGCAGCTCGAACGCCTGTGCGCCCTCGCCCTCGAGACGCCAGCCGAAGCCGAGGCCGAGGCGGTGCCCGGCCTCTCCGGCAGCGCTCTCCTGCCGCGCGCCCTCGACGTCGAGGCCGAACGCAAGGCCCGTCCGCGCCTCCTCCACAAGGCGCCAGCCGAGCACCAGCTCGCGGCTTGAGTCGGTCAGCCCCAGCCGGAACTCCGGCGTTCCCGTGTAGCGCCCGCCCGCGAGCGCGAACCCGTAGCCGAGCCTCGCCTCCAGCGCGCGGTGCTCGAGCTCGCTCCCTTCGTTCTCGTTCGCCGCCTCCAGCGCCGTCGCCGTCTGCGGGCGAAGCAGCGCCTCCATCCCGCCCGTGGCCCGCGCGCCCACCGTCTGGCTGAGCGAGAACGACGGACCGCGCGCCGACTCGGGCGCCGGGTCCCAGGCGAGCGAGCCCGCGAAGCCCCGCTCGCTGAAGCTCCCGTCCTCGTGGGTCAGGAGACCCCGCGCGCGCATCTCCGCGCTCAAGCCCCGCGCCGGGTCGCTCCACGCGAGACCCGCCCCGATGTCCGCGCCGAATCCGGTCTCCGCGTCGCCCCCGTCGCGGCGCACCCCGAGCTCGACGCTCGGCACCAGGCTCGCGCCGTCCCCGAAGCGGAACGCCCGCGAGCCCTCGACTCCCAGGCGGAGACGCGTCACGTCGACTTCCGACCCCGCCAGGTTGCCCGTATCCCCGCTCACCGCATCCGACGTGCTGCGCACCGCCATCGCGTCCGACGTCACCGCAAGCTCCGCGCCGCCCTCCGCCGGCGCCTCCAGCAGCACCCCGCGCACCCCCACCGACGCCATCGCCAGGTCCATCCCGGTCTCCAGCGCCGCCTGGCCCTCGGGCTCCACCGCCAGCGTGCCCGCGCCGTAGCCCGCCACCCCCCACACCGAGACCCGCTCGCTCACCGCGTAGCGCCCCCAGGGGTAGAGGCCGGTCAGGTCCGCCTCGACGTTTCCCGAGCTCGCGCCCCGGTAGCCGCCGCTGCCCCGCGCATGCGAGAGCACCAGACCCGCCGTCGCGCGCCCGCGCGTGAAGTCGGCGCCGAGCATCAGGTTCCCCACTTCGCCGTCGAGGCCGAGATCGCCCTCGCGCCCGTCGAAGTGCGAGACCTCGCCCCGGCCCCAGGCCGAGACCGTCCGCTCGCCCGGGGTCCCGCCGGTCAGCGCGAACGACGTCCCGGCGAGCAGCTCGCGCTCCGACACCGTCCGCGTCCCCGACAGTGCGGCCCGGTCCGCCTCCCCGTCGGTTCCGCGCAGCCAGGCGGCGAGCGCCCCCGCGCGCGTCTGCTCCTCGCGCGCTTCGAGCGCCTCCGCGTCCTCCGGCATGGCGTCGAAGGAGAGCGCCTGCCCGGCCAGCGTCGCCTCGAGCCCCGGCGCGCGCGAAGCCCCCATGCGTTCGTCCACCGCCTCCAGCACCTGGTCCGCGACCGTGCGCCCGAAGCGCGCCATCCAGGCCCGCGGTATCGCATCCGAGTTGTGGATCGTGCCGGTCGCCGTGCCGTCGGCGATCCGCGCCCCCGAGGGGTTCGACAGCACCAGCTCGAAGGTCTCGCCGTCGTCGTTATGGGCGTCGTTCCGCACCTCGACCTCGACCGTCTGCGTGCGCGGGTTACCGACGTTGAAGGTGAGCGTGCCGCTCTTCGCCGTGTAATCCGACCCCGCCACCGCCGTGCCGTCCCGCGTCGCGTAGTCCACGGTGACGGTATCGAGCACGGGTTTGTCCAGGCTCACCTTGAACGCCATCGTCGCGCCCGGTCCCTCGGTCGCCTCCGCGTCCGCCACCGAAATCGCCGGCTGGCCCCGGACGATGACCGACAGGTCGTGCGAGAGCGGGATCCGGCCTTCGCCGTCTTCCGTCTTCGCGCAGGGCACGCCGCCGCTGCCGCAGGCCCGGTTGCCGCGCAGCAGCACCTTCACGTCGTCGAAGCCGTCCGGCCTCACTCTCACCCGCCAGAGGTCGCTGCGCCCGTTCACGCGCCGGGTCCGCTCGACCGCCCCGTCGGTCACGTCGAAGGCCTGCGGGAATTTCGACATGCCGGCCGTGATCGGGGCGCTGAACGCGATGTATACGTCGAACGGGGACCCGTCATGCTCGATCGGGTTGTCGTGGACGCGCGCCGTCAGCGCGGTCTCGTCCTCGGGGCCCGGCACGGTGACGGTCAGCGTGTTCGCCAGTTGCCTGGGCGGGATGTCGCCGGTGCAGGGCGCCCCTTCCACGGTGCAGGCCTGTCCCGCGGCGAGGACCAGCGTCACGTCATCGTCGCCGTCCGGCGAAACCTCGAGCTCCCAGAGGTCGCTCCGCTTGTCGACGCGCTTCACGCTCGTGATTGCGCCGCCCGTCACGGCAAACCCGTTCTTGAGGACCCTGTAGCTCGTCGCGATGTCCTCGCTGAAGGCGACGCGCACCCGGAAGGGCTCTTCCCCGTCGTGGTCGTCCGGGGCACGCTTCAGCGAGGCGATGAGCGGCTCGGCGGAATTCGACTCCAGCGAGCGCAGGGTCCCGGAACCGCCGCCGCCACCACCGCCGCCGCGGACCAGGCGCACCAGCACGCGCTCGCCGTCTTTCCAGGCGATGCCCGTGCCGGTCAACCGATAATCGGCCTGGATGTCATCATAAGTTCCCGCTAGGGGGAACGATCTTCCGTCGATCCGCAGCGAGAACGCGGAGTCGTCAAAGGTTGCGACGGGGCTGCCTCCACTTTCAACAATGCCGAGTTGGAGAGTTCCCGCCGGAAGCAGCCGCAACTGGTCCACCGTATGCTCCGTTCCGTCGTAGTCGAACGTCGCGGGCGACAGAGCGCCAAAGGCGTCCTCGACGTAACCGAAATGCTTGTCGACTCCTACACCCGTTGCGAACTCCCCCACCGTCATCTTCCCGCACCAGATGTCGTTCGCGCCGCACTGATCGCGGACGACCTGCACGACGTACTCGCGGTCCACCCGCACGTCCTCGGCCTTCACGTGGAGCCGGAACTCGTTGCGCCCGGGCTTGACGTCGAACCGCTGCGAGAGGCGGTCGTCATCGCTCTCCCCCGGCCGGAGGTTGCTCCAGCTCCCGACACCGCGCTGCTGGAGGGGGCGGCTCTGGTCGTAGAAATCGACGACCGACGCCTTGTCGTCGTCCGGGTCGGCGGTGAGCGTCACGGACTCCACCCGGTTCGGCACGCGCACCTGGTGCGTCTTCAGGGTGGGCGTGAAGGACCGGTTGAAGTTGTGGCCGATGACCTGGAGGCCCCCACCGAGGATCTCGGTGCCGCTCTTCACTTCGTAGCTGTCGCCGTGCTCGTCCTCGACCTCGATCGAGGCGAGCTTCGCGTTGGTGTTGTAGAGCCGGGGCTTGCCCCTGACGACGATGCCCATGGCCCCGGGCGAGAAACCCCAGTCCTGGGTCGCGCTGCCGCGCAGCCAGCGGCCGTTGCTCACATACGCGAAACCGCCCGAGCCGTCGCCGTCGCTCGGGTCCCTCTCGGCCGTGGTCGAGAGCGTGGGCGCGGTGCCGCCCGCCTGCTTGACCACGACGGCATAACTCGTCCACGGCTTGAGCACCGCGCCGTCGGGCGCCTCGAAGGTCTTGAGGCCGCCCCCCGAGAGGCCGGACGGATTCTCCATCTGGTAGAGGAACGACCCCGGCTTGCGGATGTAGGTCTTGTGGTTGCCCACCTCGTACTGCCCCCCCTCGTAGGTGGTCGTCCAGATCTCCACGTCCATGTCGGTCGCCGTGTTGCCGCTGGCGAAGCGGATGCGGACGCTCTCGAACTCGTATTCGGGGAAATGCCCCGCCGTCCTGAACCCCTGGGCGCGCTGCGCCCCCCTGGTCGTGCCGTTGAAGTCGTCCGGGTCGTCGGCGTTGTCGACAAGGTCGGTCTCGTCGATCGAGCGGGGGATGGTGCCGGTGGCCGCGCTGGTGCGCGACTCGCTGAATCCCGCGTCGTCCCTGAAGCTGACCCTGACCTTGAGCTTGTACCCGAGCCGGTCGGCCCCGATTGTGAACTTTCTCCCGGTCGCGTTCGGGATGCCGATTTCCCCGCCGTCGCCGAACACCATGATCCACTGGTAGCGGAAACTGGCGTTGTCGAGTCCGTTCTCGTCCTCGATGTCGTCCGCGTTCGCCGTCAGCGTCCGGCCGAGCTTCAGCGTGCCCGAGATCGTGGGCGTGCCGGTGGCGGAGGCGTTACGAATGGTGCCGTTGATACGTATCCGAAGAACTTGAGAGCGGCTATCCCACGCGTCCGAAATATTCCCTTTCCTGAGCAATGCATTTCCAATGGTCCATCCTGGAGCCCTACCGCTGTCCTCTGAATGGGAATCCGTGCGTTGCAAGGTCGCTGTGGGTACCCCGTTCGCGGTGTGGTTGGTGACCACGACGTGATAGGTGGTGTTGCCCGCGAGGCGGCTGTCCGACGGCGCCGAGAATGTCCTGATTCCCGTGCTCGTTATGTTGTTCGGCGTTCTCAGGGAGATGACCTTGCTGGAATCGCTCAGGTCGGGCTCGTCGCTGCTGTTGCTGGGCGCGATGCGGACGAGAACTTTCCTCCTTTCGCTCGGTACTCCGGATAAGAACCCCGTGACGACGAGTTGCACGCTCTTCAGGGTGTAGCCCGCCGAACTGCTGCCCGTAGTGAAGGGCTGCGAAACTATGGCGTTAATTGTCGACCCAGCGGTTCGCCCTATGTTGCTCACGAGCACGCCCGTCCCGCCGGGGGGCCTGTCG
>JAJEBS010000122.1 GCA_022822425.1 Gemmatimonadota bacterium
GCGGGCGGGTGGGTCGTGCGGTCGCCCGCGGTGCCGGGGCGGGTCGGGGTCGCGCACTGGCCGCCGGGGTCGGCCGGGGCCGCGCGGCCGGTCGAGCCGACGCGCGCGGTTGTGGTCGCGGATTGCCGGGCCGGGACTGGACGCGGGCCGCGGGGGTGGGCCGGGAGCGCACGCTGGGCGGTGCCGACACACGCGGTTGCGGTCGCGGATTGCCGGGCCGGGACTGGACGCGGGGCGCGGGGGTGGGCCGGGAGCGCACGCTGGGCGGTGCCGACGCGCGCGGTTGTGGTCGCGGGTTTCCGGGCCGCGACTGGACGCGGGGCGCGGGAGCGGGCCGGGAGCGCACGCTGGGTGGTGCCGACACACGCGGTTGTGGTCGCGGGTTTCCGGGCCGGGACTGGACGCGGGGAAGTGCCGATGTCCCGCGCCGGACGGAGGTCGCATCAGACCCCGGCCGGAGCTGCGGCGTGCGTGGTTGCGACTGGACGCGCGGCGTCGCAGTCCGCGTCCCGGGCCGGACGGACTCTGTGGAACCCGCGCTCCCTCGCGGGCGAGCGGTCCTGGGCGACCTGGGCTCGGGGCGGACCACGCGCGGCCGCGCGGTCACGCCCGACGGTCTCTCCACCGCAGGCGAAGAGGCGGCCGCCGACCGATCCGAAACCCGCGCCGCGGCCGAGCGCGGCGCGACCCGCGCGGTGCGCGCTACCGCCGTCCGTCGCGGGTTTTCCTTGTACCGGACTCCCGGAGCCGGGGCATATCCGCCTGCGTATCCGGATCCGTATGCCAGCCTGCCGCCGCTCACGTACCGGTAGCGCGGCGTGTGGTAGTAGGAGCTGTAGCCATGGTACACCGGATAGCCATGGTAGACGGGATAGCTGCGGTAGACCGGATACGAGTACCACGGGTCGTAACTCGGGCTGCGCCATCCGAACGCGAACCAGCCGGTCCCGAACCAGGGGTCGAAGGTGTACCAAGGGCTCCAGAAGGGATCATGCCAGGCGAACGAGGGGCTGTAGTACGACGGGTAATGCCATCCGAATCCGAAGGAGATCGCCAGCCCCCACCGGCTCACGCGGCGCCGGCAGCGGTGTACCGAGTAGTCGTACCGGTCGATCCAGCCGTAGAGGTAGTCGCCCCCGTACCAGCGGCAGCGAGGTCCGGAATAGTCGTATCCCGTATACGAATCGACGTAGTAGCGGTCGCCTACGCCGACGCCGTAGAACACTTCCGCCGCCGGGGCAGGGGTCCGCGAGGGGAGGGAGGTCGACCGGTAGGCGAGTCCGACGCCGACTCCATCCCAGACCGAAGCGCCCACCGCGAAGGACAGGGAGGACTCTTCGGCGAACTCCTGCGCCGCCACCGCCCCGGGGATCCAGGCAAGCCCTGCCGTCAACACCATCGCCGCATTACCGAGCATCGCGCGCATGATTCCCTCCCGGGGCTTCAGGACATTATGGAGTACCTGACGCAGAAACCGTGCCATCGAAACTCTCCCTCGCCTGAGCCGCCGCGCGGCCGGGGAACGTCCCCTTTCCGGGACGAGGCCGGAACGGGAATGGGACGCGGCCCGGCCTATGGACCCCGGGAGCGCATCCACCACTCGATCATTCCCAGAACCAGCACGAGCAGGAAGGGCGCCAGAACCAGCACCAGCTTGAAGCCGGCCTGGGGTTGATCCTCCTTCGTACGTCGCACTCGGCTCTCCATGATCCCCGGCCGGGCTCTCATGCAACCCGGCAATCGCTTGTGAGCGCCTGACACCCGCGGTAAACTTCGCGGGTCCTTCAACCCGGGCGAGTTCGCGCTCCCCGGAACTCACTCCTTGCATCCTATCTCCCCTGAAGCCTCATGGCACAATACAAGTACGCGCAAGTGCCCTCCGCGGGCGAGACCGTCACCGTTGACAACGGCATCGTCAACGTCCCGGAAAAGCCCATCGTCCCGTTCATCGAAGGGGACGGCATCGGCCCCGACATCTGGCACGCCACCCGCGCCGTCGTCGACGCGGCGGTGGCCCGCGCCTACGGCGGCTCGCGCGAGATCATGTGGATGGAGGTGTACGCGGGCGAAAAGGCGCAGGAGAAGACCGGAGAGTGGCTGCCCGACGAGACCTACGCCGCGCTGCGCGAGTTCAAGGTGGCCATCAAGGGTCCGCTCACCACGCCGGTGGGGAAGGGCATTCGCTCGCTCAACGTGACGCTGCGCCAGCAGCTCGACCTCTTCTCGTGCATTCGCCCGGTGCGCTACATCCCCGGAGTCCCCTCGCCGATGCGCGAACCGGAGAAGCTCGACGTGGTGATCTTCCGGGAGAACACCGAGGACGTGTACGCGGGCATTGAGTGGGCCTCCGGCAGCGAGGACGCGGAGAAGGTGCGCTCCTTCCTGGTGGACGAGATGGGCGCCAACGTGCGCGAGCTGAGCGGCATCGGGGTCAAGCCGATCAGCCCGTTCGGAACCCATCGCCATGTCGCGGCGGCGCTGCGCTACGCGGTGGCGCGCGGGCGCAGCTCGGTGACGCTGGTGCACAAGGGCAACATCATGAAGTTCACCGAGGGCGCGTTCCGCGACTGGGGATACGAGGCCGCGGCCCGGGATTTCGGGAACGAGACGATTCCCGAGTCCGCCATCTGGGAGGGCGCCGATCCCGCGGGCCGTATCGTGGTCAAGGACCGCATCGCGGACGCCATGTTCCAGCAGGTGCTGCTGAGGCCTTCGGAATACGACGTCATCGTGACCCCCAACCTCAACGGCGACTACCTGTCCGACGCGTGCGCGGCGCAGGTGGGCGGGCTCGGGATGGCGCCAGGCGCCAACGTGGGCGACGAGGTTGCCCTCTTCGAGGCCACCCACGGGACGGCGCCCAAGTACGCCGGCCAGAACAAGGTCAATCCGGGGTCGCTGATCCTGTCCGCGGTCATGATGCTCGAGCACATGGCCTGGGACGACGCGGCGGCGGCCGTCAACCGGGGCCTGGAGGGCGCAGTTGCGGCGAAGACGGTCACGTACGACCTGGAGCGCCAGATGGAAGGCGCGAGAAAGGTGTCGACCTCGGCCTTCGGACAGGCCGTGATCGACCACATGTAGGCAGAGGCTCATGCAGGCAGAGGTTGTTCGCGGGCCCTCCGGCCGGCATGACACGCCGCTCCTGGCGGGGTTCCTGTTCGAGGGGCGGGACGCTCCCGCCCTGGCCGTCCCCGGCTCCGTTCTCGCCCGCTCCGTGGCGCGCGCCGCCGGTGATCTGCGCGGCCGCTCCGGAAGCAGCCACCTGTTCCACGCAGACCCCGGCGATGGCGGGCCGCTGCGCCTTCTTCTGCTCGGCGCGGGAAAACGGGACGACTGCGATGCGGAGGTCATCCGGCGGCTGGCCGCGCGAGCCGTGCGCAAGGCGTCCGAACTGGGAATCGAACGGGTCACCATAGACGGGACGGGCGCCCCCTCGATCGAGCCGGAGCGCTTCGGTCAGGCCGTGGCTGAGGGAGCCGTCCTCGCGGGCTGGCGCTTCGACGAGCTCAAGACGCGGCCCGGCGAGAAGGACCCGCCCGCCTCGACGGTCACGACTGTGGAGATCGCCGCGGAATCCGACTTCGATGCGACGGAATCAGGCGCGCGCACGGGGGCCGTCATGGCGGAGGCGGAGAACTTCGCGCGCACCCTCCAGTCGCGACCCGGGAACGTGGCTACGCCCGGCCACCTGGCCGACAGGGCGACCGCCCTGGCCTCGGAGCTGGGTCTCGGGGTGCGGGTGCTCGGGCCTCGGGAGATGCGCGACGAGAACATGCTGGCGCTCCTGGCCGTCGCCCAGGGCTCGGCTCAGGAGCCGCGGCTGATCGTCCTCGAGCATCACGGCGGAACTCGCGGCGATGCTCCGCTGGTACTGGTGGGCAAGGGGCTGACCTTCGACGCGGGCGGCATCTCGCTCAAGCCGGCCAAGGGCATGGAGGACATGAAGTTCGACATGTCGGGCGGAGCCGCCGTTCTGGGTGCCCTGAGAGGCATCGCCCGCCTCGGCCTGAACGTGAACGTGGTGGGCATCGTTCCCAGCTCCGAGAACCTCGTCAATGGAAGCGCGGTCAAGCCGGGAGACGTCATCGGGTCCCGGGAGGGCAAGACCATCGAAGTGATCAACACGGACGCCGAAGGCAGGCTGATTCTGGCGGACGCCCTGTCGTACGCGCGCACCTTCGAGCCGGAGGCCATCGTGGACTGCGCCACCCTGACGGGCGCCTGCGTCATCGCGCTCGGACACCACGCATCCGCGGTCCTGGGCACCGATGACGCCCTCGTGGAGGAGCTGCGTGCCGCCGGCGACCTGAGCGGCGAGCGCTGCTGGCCGCTGCCGATCTGGCCGGAATACCGCCGCCAGCTCGACAGCCATACCGCCGACCTGAAGAACGTGGGCGGGCGTCCCGCCGGCACCATCACCGCCGCATGCTTCCTGCGCGAGTTCGTCGGGGACGCGCAGTGGGCCCATCTCGACATCGCCGGCACCGCGTACGGGGAAGGGAAGCTGCCCTACCAGCGGCCCGGCGGCTACGGGTCTCCCACCCGGCTCCTCATCGAGTGGGTCAGGAAGCGGGCGGCGTGACGTCGACCCGGGAGCCGGCGGTCGCGCCCCCCTCTCCCGGAGGCGGGGCGTTCGCGTCTCCGGGCGCCGCCTTTCCGATGCCCCGGAGCCTCCCGCGCGCCGCCCGCTACAGCGCCATTCCACTCGCCGTCCTGCTGTGTCTGCTTCCCGCGCGATCCGCGGCCCAGGAGCCCCCGGACACGGTGCCTCCGGCTGACACCGCCGCGGTCGACTCCCTCGCGGCTGCGGTTGACTCGCTCGCGCCGGTGCCCGATTCCCTGGCCGCGGACTCTCTCCTCACGGCGGACTCCCTCGCGGACTCGCTCTTCGTCCAGCTCTTTCCCGAACTCCCCGATCCCTCCCGCGGCGGATGGGCAACCGGGGTGTGGGAATGGGACCGCGAGGCGCTGCTCGGCAACCAGGCGCTCTCGCTCGCGCAGCTTCTGGATCAGATTCCGGGGACCGTGGCGTTGAGAGGAGGCGACTTCGGAACTCCCCACATCGTCACCGCCTTCGGAGGTGGCGGCGGCCGCGTGCGCCTCTACATCGACGGCTTCGAGATGGTCCCGCTCAGGGCTGGCGCCCCCGACCTGGCACAGGTCGGGCTGGCCGGGTTCCAGCGTGTGCGGGTACGCCGCTCCACCGACGGCCTGCGCGTGGAGCTGACCAGCCTCGAAGTGGACGACCCCCGACCCTATTCCCTGGTGGAGGTGGGAACCGGGGATCTTCAGACCAACATGCTGCGCGCGACCTTCTCCCACCCCTCCTCTCTGGGAGGGAGCCTGGCGTTCACGCTGGACCGCCTCGACACCGAGGGCACCGGGCGCAGGGAGCCTGGCGCCACGACCGGCGGCTGGCTCCGCTACAGCCGCCATCTGGGCTCGCGCGTGAGCCTGCGCGGGGAGGTGCGCCGCATCTCGGCCTCTCGCCCGAGCGCGCTCTACACGCCCGCGCAGCATGGGAGAAACGACTGGAGCCTGCGCGCCCGCGCCAACCTGCTCGCCGGCGTCACCGCGGAGGTCTTTACCGGAAGATCCTCCGCGACCGCTCCGGTGGACGAAGCAAACCCCGATTCGGCCGCGGCCTCCTTCAGCCGTGGCCAGACGGGCATCCGCCTCGCTGCCGAGCACGCCTTCGGAGAGCGTGCGGGTGTGTGGACCACCGGACGCTGGGCATCGATGGGCGGCAATGCCTGGCCCGAGCGGACCCTGGAGGTCGCCGGCGGCGTGCACACGTTTCTGGGAGGGGTCGAGGGAGACTGGAGCCGTGAGAAATGGCTTGGGGAGGATCTCTCGCTGCGAAGCCTGCGCGCGTGGACCGCGCCCCTGTTGGGACTCTCCTTTTTCGGCGAGACCCGGGACGGCGCGACGGGGGTTCCCTTCCGGCTCTTCGATCCCCGCGACACCATCCCGGAGATCCCCCGGCTTGCGGGGCCTCCCGTCTCCTTCACCACCGAGCGACGCTCGACCCGCGTCGGAGCGCAGTTCGCCTGGCGCGGCCTGTCCCTCGGCGGAGCCCGGATCGAGCTCGAGCAGGACCGGCTCACTCCCTTCGGGTTCCCGATGGACTCCGCGGGCGTGGTGCAGGAGGGCGGAACGCGCTCCGGAATCGAGGCCAGCGCGCGGGTGCCCCTGTACTTCAACGGCCTCTATGCCGGGGTGTCCTACCAGGTCTGGGACAAGGATGCGCCCGACTGGCGCTATCTGCCGGAAGAGAGCTGGAACGGGCAGCTCGGGTATCACAGGACCTTCCTGGCGACGGAGAACTTCGAGATCTGGACCGAGATCGGGGTGGAGGGACGCGAGCCCATGGTCGTGCCCTTCCCGGCGCCGGAGGACCCCGGAGATGAGCTTCCCGGAGAAGCCGGCCCCGAAGGAGAGAAGAACGCGCCCGGGTTTCTCACAGTGCCCTATCACCAGAGCTGGTACTTTCGCCTGCAACTCCGGATCCTGACGTTCCATCTCTTCGTGCTGACCGAGAACTTCACCGCGGAGCGGGAACTGCAGGACTTTCCGGATCGCTTTCTCCCGGGTGGACGGTCCATCTACGGCATGAAGTGGACGCTGTGGAACTAAGGCGCCTTGCCAGGGCGGCGCCTCGCCGCTCTCGGTGCTCGGGCGGATTCATCCACGGACTGCAAAGGCGGGGCACGTGATTCACAGCATGACGGGATACGGGGAAGCCGCGCGCGAGGTGGAACGGGGCCGGCTGCGCGCGGAGATCCGCACGGTCAACCACCGCTTCTTCAACGCCCGTCTCAGGACGCCTCCGGGGTGCGAGCGTCATCACGCCCGCATCGAACGCTGGTTGAAGAAGTCGCTGCCCCGGGGACACGTCAGCTACTCGCTCACGCTGGATGCCGGCGACGGCGCCGAGCCGGAGCACCTCGTGGACGTGGAGCGTGCCCGCGCCTGGGCGGCATCGCTCGAGCGTCTCGCCGCGGAGCTGGGGCTGGACAGCCGGATCGGGCTCGATGCGCTGATCCGGCTCCAGGGCGTGATCCGGAGCAGGGAAGCCGCGCGTCCCGACATCGATATCGACGAAGACGAACTGCGCGAGGTGACGGACGAGGCGGCGGACGCTGCGGTCCGAATGCGGCGGGCGGAGGGGGAGCGCCTGGAGGCGGATCTCCTGGGCGTGCTGGCCAGCATGCGCGAGGAACTCGACCGCGTGGAGGAACGGGCCCCGGCGCGTCTCGCCCGGGAGCGCGACCGCCTGAGCGCCGCCATTCAGGAGCTGCTCGGCGACGTGCCGGCGGACCCGGAACGGATCGCCCGCGAGATCGCCCACCTGGCCGAGAGGTGGGACATCAACGAGGAGATCGTGCGCCTGCGCTCGCACATGGAACTCTTCGAGGAGACGCTCGAGGGAGCCGGCGGAGCGCCGGTCGGCAAGCGGCTGGGCTTCATCATGCAGGAGATGCACCGGGAGGCCAACACCATCGGCGCCAAGGCCAACGACGCCCGCATCGCGGAGCGGGTCCTGTCGCTCAAGGGCGGGGTGGAGCGCATTCGCGAGCAGCTGGAGAACGTCCAGTGACGCGGAAGACGCCCGGCGACGGCCCCATCGTGCTGGCAGGTCCCACCGGGGTCGGCAAGACCACCGTGGCCCGCGCGCTGGCCGCGGACCGGGACCGCTTCGTCTTTTCGGTTTCCGCGACCACCCGCCGGCCCCGCCCGGGCGAGCGCGACGGGGCGGACTACGAGTTCGTGTCCCGCGAGGAGTTCGAGCGCATGGTGGACGCGGGCGAATTCGCGGAATGGGCGCGGGTGCACGACCAACTGTACGGGACCCCGCTGCGCAATCTGGCAGGGAGCGCCGGGCGCCGCGTGCTGCTGGACATCGACGTCCAGGGCGCCGCCCAGGTGCGCGGGAACGTTCCTTCAGCGGTGTTCGTCTTCCTGCTGCCGCCGTCGCTCGCGACGCTGCTGGCACGCTTGTCCGGGCGCGGAACCGAGCCGCGCAACGAGATCGCCCGCCGGCTGGGCGTCGCCCGCGACGAGTTGGCCCGGGTGCCGGAATTCGATCATGTGCTGGTCAACGACGACCTGGACGCGACCGTCGCGGCGGTGCGGGGGATCGCGCGCGGCGACGGGAGCGCGGCCGGGCCGCTCGGCGCCGCGAGGGAGGAGGCGGAGTCGCTTCGCCAGGGGATCAGTACACTTCTCGCCCGGGATTTCGATATCTTATCGGGATAGCCACATCTCCGGAGAAGAAAGATGCGCGTGTTTACACCCCAGGAAGTCGCCGAACCCGCCATGAGCAAGTACCTCGGCGTCCTGATCGCCGCGAAGTACGCCCGCGAGCTCAACGCGATGCCGCGCGAGGCGATGCCCATGGACGAGAAGAAGCTGACCACCAAGGCGCTCGAGGCGCTGACCTCCGACCACATCGAGTACCGGCTGCAGTTCCGGAGCCACGGCGCGGAATAGCCGGGGGGAGGCCTGGTCGGTGTCCGGCGAGCTGGTGCCGCGGCGCCCCTGGCGCGGTCGCCGGGTCGTCCTGGGGGTTGCCGGCGGGATCGCCGCCTACAAGTCCGTGCAGCTTGCGCGCGACCTCACCCGGCTGGGCGCGCAGGTGGATGTCGTGCTCACCAGGGGCGCGAGCCGGTTCGTCACTCCGCTCAGCTTCGAAGCGCTCACCGGGCGCAAGGTCCTGACCGAACTCTTCTCGGCGGACGGGGCCGCCATGCACATCCGTCTGGGCGCGGAGGCCGATGCCGTCTGCGTGGCCCCCGCCACCGCCGACCTCATCGCACGGGCGGCCGCCGGGCGGGCGGACGATCTGCTCGCCACCACCCTCCTGGCGACGCGCGCCCCGGTGGTGATCTGCCCGGCCATGAACGACCGCATGTACGCGCACCCCCGGACCGCCCGCAACCTCGCGTACCTCCAGGACGCACTGGACTACGTGGTCGCCGGGCCCGCGACCGGACCACTGGCGTTCGGTGAAGGGGAGGGGCCGGGCCGCATGCTCGAGCCTCACGACATCGTCGAGCATGTGGGGCGGGCGCTCGAGCACGACGCCTTCCTGGCCGGCAAGCAGGTGCTGATCACGACCGGCCCCACCCGGGAGCCCGTCGACCCGGTGCGTTTCGTCGGCAACCGCTCGTCGGGGAGGATGGGGCACGCGCTCGCCCGCGCGGCCTGGCGGCGGGGCGCCCGGGTGACGCTGGTGTCCGGTCCCACCCACCTGGCCCGCCCGCCGGGTGTGCAGCGCACCCGCGTGGCCACCGCTCGCGAGATGCTGGACGCCGTGGCCGAGGCGATCCCGCGCGCGGACGTGGTGATCTTCGCGGCGGCCGTGGCCGACTACCGTCCCGCCCGCGCCCGCTCCGGCAAGATCAAGCGCACCCGCGAGGGTGCCTCCCTGTCGGTGGAACTGACCGCCAACCCGGACGTGGCGCTGGACACCATGCCGCTGAGGAAACCGGGGGCGCGGGTGGTGGGCTTCGCGCTGGAGACCGACGACCTCCTCGCCCGGGCACGCGGCAAGATGGAGCGCAAGGCCTTCGACCTGATCGTCGCCAACCACGCGCGTGGCCCCGGGGGCGGCCCCTTCGGCGAACGGAACGCGGTGACCCTGCTCGCTCCCGGCGGGCCGCCGGAGGCGCTTCCACGGATGCCCAAGGACGAGATCGCGGAGGCTGTGCTCGACCGGCTGGACGGCGCCCCCGCGCCCAGGTTGTCGCAGGCCTCGTCGTGAGCCCCGCCGCGGCGCGTGGATAGGGAGGCCCTTGCCCGCTACCTGAGCCAGCGGAGAGAGCTGGGGGAGGGCGAAATCGTGTTCAGCCGCCTGAGCGGGAACGAGGCGCTCAAGCTGGCCCGCGCCCGTCCCGACCCTCCGGCCGGCGAAACGTCGGCCCCTCTGTCCGGAGACTACGAGGAAGTCCGGCGCACGGCGCTCGCCTGCGAGCGCTGCCAGCTCGCCAGGGGCCGCACGCAAGTGGTCTTCTCCGACGGGAACCCGCGGGGCAGGCTGGTCGTCATCGGCGAAGCTCCCGGTGCGCACGAGGATCGCACCGGGCTTCCCTTCGTGGGCCGCGCGGGCAAGCTGCTCGATCTCCTGCTGGCGTCGATCGGCCTCTCGCGCAAGGACTCGGTCTACATCTGCAACGTCCTCAAGTGCCGGCCTCCGG
>JAJEBS010000317.1 GCA_022822425.1 Gemmatimonadota bacterium
CCGACCTCCCCAAGCGGAAAACGGGGACCGGCAGACGCGTCCGGACAGAACAGAAAACCAGAGCTGCCGAGGGCTCTCACAACCACTCGGAATACACCTTAACTTTGCCCTCGGACTGTCCAACGAAGTAGGACCGCCTCAGACGAGGGGATCGGCATCTTGTACGACGCGGAGAACATCGGATGTCTCGAGCACCTGGGGTGCTGGCGGAGATGGCGCTTCCCAATCCGGACCGATGCCGCGAACCATGCGGGTGAGGCGCTTTGGTTGACGGTCTCACGGCCCGAGATTCAGTGGTGCCTTCGCGATGGCACCTGTGTCATCTGATGCGGTCACACCGATGGATGAGAAAGGGAACAAGGTGCGACCCTTTTTCCTGGCGCACTTCGTGCGCAGGTCTCTTTGCCAATGACGCTGGTATGCCGTGTAGTTCCCGTTTCATGCCTGCTGGCGCTGGTGCAGACGGTGTGGCGGTAGACGTAGCCGATTCCGGAGGGGGTGAGCATTGCCAGCATCCCCAACGTGCACGCGCTCGACCTTCCGGAACTCAGCCTGGACACTGCTTCACTCGACACTCGACGATCTTGACCTGGTCGAGGTGGTGGGTGCCCGCCTATTCGCCGGAGGCCGGGTGATCAGCCCTGCTTCCTTGGCACATCGGCTGTTGTATTCAGCAGGAAACCCGACCTGGGCTTCCTTGCTTCTGGTGTGACGGACAGGAAGTTGCCCGTGGCTCGTTCGCCTTCCGGTCTTCGGTCTGGACTGGCTACAGATGCGCGAAGGCTCGGTCACAGGTCGAGCGCTTGTCGAGTGGGAAGTCACCATCCCGAGCCCCGTCCATGAGTTGCGGGACATCGTCGGACCTTATCGCGGTGCTGCGCAAGGACGAACTGGGCCGCGAGTTTGTCGAGGTATACAAGGTCAAGGCGCCCTAGGCACGTGGCGCGGCTGTCGGCGCAGGGCCTAAGTTGGTCGCTTCCGCTTAGCCCGGATACAACTTGGGATTCCCGCCATCTCATGGCGGTTTCCCCGCCAATACAGTAAGACGGAACTGGAAGTCGCCCAACGGCAAGAAACGCAGATCGTGCAGTCCTGTATGAAGTTAGACGACTTCCTGCCATGATTCGCGCCGCCAACGCTCTGCCAAAATGGCAGGTTCTGGGAGCAAGTCTGCCAAAATGGCAGGGTACAAATCGAGCGAAACACGGCAGAAGACCACGTAAGTTCAAACATGGCTGCACGATCTGCGTTTCTTGCCGTTGTACTGGACCTGCTGGACCGTGCCGCGAAAGGGGGCAAACCGGACTTGAATGGCGGGACTCGCGCCCGCCCCGACGAACTGACGAACCGCCCCACTCCGCCTCCATCAGGGCGGAGGAAACTTCAGTCTAAGTCGAGCCAGATACAGCCGCTCGTATCGATCCGGTAGGCTCGGACCCAAGTCAGGAGGTCGTCCTCGGCCTCGTTGAGGCGTCGGTCGAGGAGAAAGAGGGTGTCTCGCGCCACAGTATGAACCGGACGCATTTCGTTCGAGTAGGGCACGGGGGCATCGACGCACGCTGTCGTCCGATCGGGGGCGATGATGCTGAGGTACACGTCCGAGGTGATGTTGCCGGCAGGCAACTCCCCGTCGAGCGAGGAGTCGTGATGCAGTACGGCCGTGCTGCCATCCGACATACGGTAGAGCCCATACATCGAAGAAGCCACCGCAAACATCTCCGTCATCGAGCTGAAGGATTGCAGGTCGTCAAACAGCTCCTGGACGTTGGGCGGAACGCTTCGGCGCAACGTGTTGGGAAGACGGAGCGTGTCCAGAAGCACGCCATCCAGCGTGGAGAGGTAGATCTCGTTCAGCCCGCTCATTCCCGACAGCAGCGTATCGGACCAAGCCACGACACTGCCGAACGACTGAAATGCAGCGAACCTGCCGAGGCCCTCCACCGATCGCTGATAGGGCGCTGGAAGGGGAACGACATAGTCAATCGCCGTTTCGGGGTAGCGCCAGACGGCCGCTATCGTCCCGTTCGCCAAGTCTCGGGTCGGAAACACCACTCCGCGATCCACAACCGATACACCCCCCGTTCCGGGCCGGCCGCTGAAAAGCTGCTCGCCAACGGGGGTGCCATCATGCTTGGAGAAGAGTTGCAGGAGATTGCGGCGGTTTCCAGCGCCGACCACGACTGAGTCGTTCAGAATGAACGCGGTTGAAATGGAGCGGAACTCCCCCGGACCGTCCCCGGAACGACCGTAGAACTGCCGTAGCTTGCCGTCCCGTTCGTATCTGAGGATCCGGTTCTCGAAGAAATCCGAGATCAAGAAGGAGTCGTCTGCAGTGTCCACTACCAAACTGAAAGGGTTGCCGAGATAGAACCGGTCGTTCTCGTCGAGGAGAACGCTGTCGACGATCGTTACGACAGGTCCGGCTCCTGCACGGTCGACACTGGCACCCGGCTCGTTCCCGCATCCGACATTGACCAGTATGGCGAACGCCGCGGAGCAGCCGCGAAACAACCAGGCCCACGGTTTCACCGAGTCGCTACTCCCCGTCGGCGATGATGATGATCATCATCGGATCCATCACGTAGCACCAACATATGTCGAGTGGCCGTTCTTGAGGAGCGCATCAGCCCTCAGCGGGTCGGCCCAGCATCGCGATCTGGCCCGCGCCGCGCCGCCGCGGCCGCACGGCGGCGGATGTCCCGTAATACTCGGCTGTGCGAGCTCGGGGGCTGGAAGTCAGCCCAAACGGTGCTCCAGTGTTACCAGCGGCCGGACGGTGACAGGCTCAGGAAGGCCTTGGAGGAGCGCCGCAGAGTTTGCTCCTTGCCCAATTAGCAGATGGCAGATGCCGCGGAGAGCGTCAGCGAGGAACCCCCACCCCCACCGAGACCGACACCCCGCTGATGTTGTACCGGTAGTCGAGCCTCAGCGAACCCTGCTCGATGATCCAGTCGAGGTAGGACCGTGAGTAGCGCACACGGATGTCGATGGGCCACGCTCCGTCCAGAGTGGCGCCGATGCCTACCGTCCAGGGTATCGTCGTAAACCGGTCGCGGTCTTCGCCGGCTTCCCCGTTTGCGGGATTGACCCCTCCGGTGGCGAACTCGCTCCACGTCCGCCGTGGCCCGCCGAACACGTAGCCCCGCGAGCCACCGTCACCCAACCGGCGGCTGGCCACGAGGCTGAGGCCGATGCCGTACCGGTCGCGGTAGTCCCAGCTCCCTGGCCAGACGTCGTGGACGTTGCCGGCCGGAGTCGGCTGGATCGTGCCCTCGATCGCACGCCGGACGAAGATCGTGCCCTCGAAGTCGGCCCCCAGCAGCCAGTTCCCGGGCAATTCCCGACGGACGCCGGCCGTCAGATTGGCGGCCAACCTCGGTCCCGAAGCGGATGACGCGCTCGAGCTGGATCCACCGCCGATGGTCACCTTCTTGATGTGTTCGACGGACAACCAGCCTGCCTCGGGGGCCACGCGCACGGACAGCGCGGACTGGGCGAACAAAGGCATCGGCGCCAGCAGGACGGCGCACATGGCAGCGAGAACGAGCGCGGCGGGTTTGGTCATGCGTGATGCTCCAGGGTGCTCGGAATCTCGCAAGATCGTCCGGAACGGAGAATGCAGGGATCGCATCCGGGCCGCGGCCTCCTACCGCAGCACCCCCAGCGTCACCCGCGACGGATACTCCGGCGACCGGTACACCGTCTGCTCGGCGGTGATGTACTGGTCCGGGGTGGCCCGGTAGGTGTCCACGAACTGTTGCGGGTTGCGGTCGTAGGCGGGGAACCACGAGCTCTGCACGTGCACCATGATGCGGTGGCCGGCCCGGAAGGTGTGGTAGCGGTCGCGCAGGTCGATGTGGATGGGGGTCACCTCGCCGGGCACCATGGCCTCCGGGTTCTCGAAGCTCTCGCGGAAGCGGCCGCGCATGATCTCGCCCGCCAGGTGCATCTGGTAGCCGCCCATGGGCACCTCGCAGAACGGTGAATTCGGCGCGTCGTCCGGGTAGGCGTCGACCACCTTCACGATCCAGTCGGAGTCGGTGCCCGTGGTGGACACGAAGATGTCCGCCAGGATGGGCCCGGCGATGGTCATGTCCTCCTCGAGCGGCTCGGACTGGTAGACCAGCACGTCCGGCCGCGCCGACGCGAAGCGCTGGTCCTCGACCTTCCACAGATGGCCGAGCGTGGTGCGTTCCTCCGCGGAGAAGGGCACCGGGTCGTCCGGGTCGCTGACGTAACTGTCGGCGCCCCCGGGCTCCGACGGCGCCTCGAACGCGAGCATCCCGTCCTCCCGCAGATACAGCGCCACCGGTTCCACTTCCGCGGGCGGCCAGCTCTCGTGCCGGCGCCAGAGGTTGGTCCCGGTTTCGAAGACGACGGCCTCGTGCGGGGTCCAGCCCTCGGCCCCGCGCAGGTGGTGCTCGAAGAAGGGGAACTGCACCTCGCGCTGGAAGGTGATCGAGGTCTGGTCCCCGAACTCGATGCACCCCAGGTGGTCGCCCAGCATGCGCCGCCATCCGCCGTGCAGCCACGGTCCGGCGGCGAGCGTGTTCTCCGTCCCCGGGTTTTCGGCTTCGATGGTCCGGTAGATCGACATCGGGCCGTAGAAGTCCTCGGTGTCGAACCACCCCGCGACGTTCAGGATGGGGTGGCGGATGCCGCCCAGGTGCGCGAGCGCGTTCTGGTTCTGCCAGTAGTCGTCGTAGGTGTCGTGCTCCATGAAGTCGTTCCAGGCCGGGACTTCTCCATGGAAATAGAGGTCGTCGATGTTGGACGCCGCGCCCGCCTCGAGGAAGAAGTCGTAGCCGGAGTCGGTTCCGTAGTCGAAGGCCTCTCCCCTGGCATCGGTCGGGCCGTCGCGGCGGCGCGCGTTTCCGGCGAGCCAGGAGAAGGCGTACATGATCCGGAAGGCGCCGTTGTGGTGCCAGTCGTCGCCGATGAACATGTCCGCGGGCGAGGCCTGCGGCGACGAGGCCGCGAGCGCCGGGTGCGCGTCGACCATGCCCATCACAGTCTGCCAGCCCGGGTAGGAGATGCCCCACTGCCCCACCCTGCCGTTGTGGCCTTCCACGTTGGCCAGCACCCATTCGATGGTGTCGTAGTTGTCGGTGCTCTCGTCGGCGGTGGTGGGCCCCCGGGGCGCGGACGCCAGCGGCCGGATCACCTCGAAGTCGCCCTCGGACATGAACTGTCCGCGCACATCCTGGAAGACGAAGATGTAGCCGGCGCGGTCGAATTCGGCGGAGGGGCCGAGCGGATTGCGGTACGCGCCGGGCTCGTAGGGGCCGACGGAGTAGGGCGTGCGGAAGAGCATGACCGGGAGCGGCCCGGTGATCTCGCGCGGCCTGTAGACGACGGTGAAGAGCTCGACACCGTCCCGCATGGGCACCATGTGCGAGGTCTTCTCGTAGCTGGCCTCGAGCCACTCGAGGTGCGCGGCGTCGCCCCCGTGCGGGACTTCCCGGGTGCGGTGGGTGAAGTTTCCGCCGTTCGGGTCTCCGTCCGCGGGGCCGCCGCAAGCCCCCCAGGCGAGCGGGAAGAGCAGGACCGCCGCGGCCGTCAGACCCCTCGCAGACATCGCTCCGTTCCGATTGCTCTGGTCTCGCGGCATGCCCGCTCCCGGCTCGTTTGGTTGCTCCTGTACGCCGTTCGTGCCAACGTTGGTCCGGCACGCCCGCGTATCCGGTCCCGGACGCGCGGGCCGGAGCCGGAACCTGATCCTGATTCCGGCATACTTCGGAGACCGTAACACCGCCCGCTGGGCGGGACAAACAACGTTTGCCACCGGATCATTCCGGCGCCGATACCGGATGCCGCCCATGAGTCCAAACGCCATCACCATCACGCCGGTGACCCCCGTAATCGGCGCCAACGTCGACGGGATCGATCTCGGCAATCTCCCGGACTCCGGGTTCGCCGTCCTGTACGACGGGCTCATGGCGCACGGGGCTCTCTTCTTCCGCGACCAGGACATCTCCATCGAGAGCCAGAAGCTGCTGGGACAGCGCTTCGGCAAGCTGGTCGCGCACCCCAACGACCCGGGGGTGGACGGTCATCCCGAAGTCATGCCGATCCACGCGGACGAGAACTCGGTGCGCGCGACCGGCGAGGAATGGCACTCCGACGTGTCGTGCGACCCGCTGCCGCCCATGGGCTCCATCGTGCGCATGCACACCGTTCCGGAGACCGGCGGAGACACCCTGTTCGCGTGCATGTACGCCGCGTACGAGGCGCTCTCCGAGCGGATGCGGGCGCTGCTCGACGGGCTGCGGGCGGTGCACGACGGCGCGCCCTACTACCAGCGCGTGAATCGGCTGCTCGACCGCGACGACGGAGGGCGCGCCTACCCGCGCGCGGAGCACCCGGTCATCCGCACCCATCCGGTGACGGGCCGCAAGGCCCTGTTCGTCAACAAGCTGTTCACGCAGTACATCGTCGGCGTTCCCAACGGCGAAAGCCGGGCCCTTCTCGACTTCCTGTTCGACCATGTCAGCCGCCCCCACTTTCAGTGCCGGTTCCGCTGGCGCCGCAACTCGGTGGCCATGTGGGACAACCGCTGCACGCAGCATCACGCGATCTGGGACTACTGGCCCGCAACCCGGTCGGGATACCGCGTGACCATCCAGGGAGAAAAGCCAGAATGAAGATCCGGACCGAACACCAGGACCGGGCGCTCGTCGTGAGCGTGAGCGGCCGAATCGACTCCGGCAACGCGCGCGACTTCCAGTCCGGCATGGACGGCGTCCTCGACAAGGGAGGCAGGGGCGTGATCCTCGACTGCGAGCAACTCGCCTACGTGAGCAGCGCGGGGCTGCGCGTCCTGCTCCGGGTCACCCGGTATCTCGACCAGAAGCACATTCCGTTCGTGGTTTGCTCGCTGTCCCCCATGATCTCCGAGGTCTTCCAGATCAGCGGCTTCGACAGAATCATCCCGGTGGCGACCTCCCGGGCCGACGCCCTCGCCACCCTTCCCCGCTAGCAGCCAATTCCCGGACGGGGAGAATCCGTGCCGCCCCTGAGAATCGCGCTGCCCAACAAGGGCCGCCTGTCGGAGAGCGCCCTGGGGCTGCTGCGCAAAGCCGGGCTGCGCGCCCGCATGCGCAGCGACCGTTCGCTCACGGCGCCGCTCGGCAACGACCACCACGCCATCTTCCTGCGGGCGGCCGACATCCCCGAACTGGTGGCGGACGGAGCGGCGGAGGTCGGAGTAACGGGCGCCGACCTGGTCGCCGAGAGCGGCTGCGAGGTGCGGGAACTGGTGGACCTGGAGTTCGGCCGGTGCCGGCTGGTGGTGGCGGTTCAGGACGAGAGCGACGTCCGCGATGTCACCGACATCCCCTCCGGCACGCGCGTGGCCACGGCGTTTCCGCGGCTGACGCGATCCTATTTCGACCGTCGCGGCATCGCGGTCGAGATCGCGACCGTGTCGGGGGCCGCCGAAATCGCGCCCCATCTGGGGGTGGCCGAGATCATCGTGGACCTCACGGCGACCGGCTCCACGCTGCGCGTGAACGGGATGCGGGAGGTGGAAACCATCCTGGAGTCCACGGCCCGCCTTATCGCGAGCGAGGCCGTGCTGGACCGGGCCGACTTCGGAGACAGGATCTCCGAACTCTGTCTGGCGCTCGAATCGGTTCGCCTCGCGCGCGAGAAGAGATACCTGATGGCCAACGTGCCCCGCGACCGGCTGGATGAGGTCAGGGAAGTGATTCCCGGCATTTCCGGGCCGACCATCGTGGAAGTGATGGGTGGGGGCCCCTGGGTCGCGGCGCACGCGGTGGTCGACGCGGATTGCCTGTCGAGCACGATTCCGCGGCTCAAGAGACTCGGGGCGGAGGGCATCCTGGTCACCGCGATCGAGAGGCTGATGCCTTGAAGCTGGCCTTCGATGCGCCTCTGGAGGCGATGAGTGCGGACGAACGCCGGCTGCTGCTGGAGCGGCGGCCTCCCGTAGAGGCGGGCGTGCGGGAGGCGGTCGCTGCTATCCTCGCCGACGTGCGCGCGCGCGGCGACGACGCCCTGCGCGAACTGGCGCGGAGACACGACGGGGTCGAGCTGGACGTGCTCGAGGTTCCGCGCGCCCGGTGGAGGGAGGCGGCGCGCCGGCTTCCCGCCGGCGTGACCGGGGCGCTCGAGCGCGCGGCGGCCAACATCGCCGCCTTCCACCGGGCCCAGCTCCCCGCCGACTGGGATATGGAGACCGAGCCGGGGGTGGTGGTCGGGCGCCGCCGGGTGCCGCTCGCCTCCGCCGGGGTGTACGCGCCGGGCGGCCTGGCCGCCTACCCGTCGAGCGTCCTGATGGGGGTGATCCCCGCGCGCGAGGCCGGGGTCGGGGAGGTGGTGGTGTGCTCCCCGCCCGGGCCGGACGGCGGCCCGCCCGAGGCGGTCATGGCGGCGTGCGCGCTGGCGGGCGCCACCCGGCTGTTCGCGGTGGGCGGGGCGGGGGCGGTGGCCGCCATGGCCTACGGCACCGGGTCGGTGCCGGCGGTCGACGCGGTGGTGGGGCCGGGAAACCGCTGGGTCACCGAGGCCAAGCGGCAGGTGGCGGGCGACGTGGTCATCGACGCGCCCGCCGGCCCCTCCGAGATCGCCGTGGTGGCGGACGGCACCGCGCCCGCCCGCCTGGTCGCGCTCGAGATGGTCGCCCAGGCCGAACACGACCCCGACGCCGCGGCTGTGCTGATCACGCCCAGCGCCCGCCTCGCCGCGGAAGCGAGGCGGGAACTGGGGGTGATCGTGGCGGGGGCGGAGCGGCGGCGGGTGGTCAGCGAGGCGCTGGCCGCCCGCGGCGCGATCGTCCTGACGCGCTCGCTCGACGAGGCCACCGGCTTCGCCCGCGCGTACGCGCCCGAACACCTCGCCCTCTACGTCGCCGACCCGGACGCCGCCATGGAGCAGGTGCCCACCGCGGGCACGGTCTTCCTGGGACCGGCCAGTTCGGTCGCCTTCGGAGACTACATGACCGGCGCCAACCACGTCCTTCCCACGGCAGGCCTTTCCCGGTCGTATTCGGGCCTGTCCGCCGACCACTTCGTGCGCTCGTTTACCTGGCAGCGCATTCTGCCCGAGGCGGCCGCGTCGCTGGCGCGTCCGGTGGCTCGCCTCGCCCGGCTGGAAGGACTCCCCGGACACGCCGAGACGGCTCTTGCAAGGATCGTCCCATGACCCCGTTCCCCCGCGAAGGCTTTCGCGCCCTCCGGCGCTACACTCCGATCGAGGACCCGGTCGAGATCGAGCTCTCCGACAACACCAACCTCTGGGGCTGCCATCCCGACGCCCTCGCCGTGATACGAGACGCGGTCTCCGGCGACATCTCCAACTATCCGCAGGCGTACTCGAGCGAACTGCGCGACGCTGTCGCCGACAAGTTCGACGTCCCGGCCGACTGCGTCATCACCGGATGCGGCTCCGACGACGTCCTGGACTCGACATTCCGGGCGGCGTGCGAGCCCGGTGCGCGGGTGGCGTTTCCCGACCCCACCTTCCTGATGATCCCGCACCTCCTGGTCGTCAACAGCCTCCGGGGAGTCCCGCTGGGAGACGCGCGCCGGCCGCCATCGCCACGGCAGCTGCTCGACGCCGGCGCGGACCTGATCTACGTCTGCACCCCCAACAACCCCACCGGCACCGCCCTCTCCCGGGCCTGGATCGACGAGCTTCTCGACGGTGTGGGATCCACCGGGCCGGTGGTCATCCTGGACGAGGCGTACTACGAGTTCAACGTTGCATCCCCCGGCTACGACCCGGGCGACACCTCGCTCGTCGAACGCGCGCTCGCGGTGCCGCGCATCATGATCGCGCGCACCTTCTCCAAGGCATACGGGCTCGCCGGGCTGCGCGCCGGTTTCGGCATCGCCCACCCGGATCTGCTGGGTGAGGTCGAGAAAGCCCGCGGTCCCTTCAAGGTCGGTCTGCTCGCGGAACGGGCGGCGGCGGCGGCACTGCGCAACCGGTCGGGCTGGCTCGAGCCCACGGTGCGCGAGATCGTCGCCTGCCGCGAACGCCTGGTGTCCGAACTGCGGCGGCGCGGCGGCGACCCGCTGCCCTCTTCCGCTAACTTCATCATGCTGCCGGTGCCGGCTCCCGCGGTCGAAGTGACGCGGGAGATGATCGCCCGGGGCATTGCCGTGCGCCCCTTCCCCAACGTGCCCGGCGTAGGGGAGGCGCTGCGCGTGACTGTGGGACCGCCCTCCGTCATCGAACGGTTCATCGAGGCGTGGGAGGACATCTGTCATCCCGCCGCCGGGGATGCCGGCCAGGAAGCCATCGCGGCCGAGGCCGCCGGATGACGCTGCGCGTCGGCGTCTTCGACTACGGCGCGGGCAACCTGCACTCCCTGGTCAAGGCGCTCGAGGTCTCGGGCGCATCCACGCGGGTCTTCACCGACTGCCGGGAGGCGCTGTCGGCGGACGCGCTGGTGCTCCCCGGGGTGGGCTCCTTCGCGACCGCCGCGCGTGCCCTCGCCGGCGCGGGAGACGAGGTGCGAGAGGCGCTGGAGGAGGGCCTGCCCTGCCTGGGGATCTGCCTCGGCATGCAGATCCTGTTCGAGGAAAGCGACGAGGGCGGCGGCCCGGGCATCGGCTTTCTGCGGGGACGCGTGGAGCGGCTGCAGGGAGAGATCGTGCCCCACATGGGATGGAACGACGTGGCCACGGGCGGCGATCCGCTTTTCGCGGACACTCCGGACCTCATCGCCTACTACGCCAACAGCTACGTCTGTCGCCCCCGGGACGAGAACCGGGTGACGGCCTGGTCCGAGTACGGGAGTGACCGGTTCGCGGCCGCCGTGCGCCGCGGGCGCTGCTGGGGGACCCAGTTCCACCCCGAGAAGAGCTCCCGGCCCGGGCTGCGCATCATCGCCAACTTCCTGACGGAGGCGGCCCGGTGACCGGGAGGTCGGCCCCGAGCCGCCGGCGGCTCGAAACGATAGCCGGGGCGCCACCGTGATCGCCGTTCCCGCCGTAGATCTCAGCGGTGGCCGCTGCGTCCAGTGGGTTGGCGGACTCCCCGAAACCGAGCAGGTCTCCCTCCCCGACCCGGCGGCGGTCGCCGCGCGCTGGTGGCGGGAGGGGTTCAGCACCCTGCACGTGGTGGATCTGGACGCCGCGCTGGGGAGGGGCGACAACCGCGCCCTGGTGCGCGAGCTGATCGCCCGCACGGAGGCGGTCACGCAGTTCGGGGGCGGGGTGCGCGACCGCGAGGGCATCGAGCGGGCGCTCGCGGCGGGCGCCGACCGGGTCATCGTGGGCACCCGGGCGGTGGAGGACGCGGCGTGGCTCGCCCGCGCGGCGGCGGCATTCCCCCAACAGGTCGTGGTCGCGGCCGACATGCGTGACGGGATGGTGCTGCGCCGGGGCTGGACCCGCAGCAGTGAAAGCACCGTCGACGATTTTCTGGGGGCGTTGGACGATCTTCCGCTTGCGGGCGTACTGTGCACGGACGTGGCGCGCGAGGGCCGCGTACAGGGCAGCGACCTGCGCCGGGCCGGGACCGTCATCAGGGCGTCGTCGCATCCCGTATGGATGTCCGGGGGTATCAGTTCCGTGGAGGAGCTGCGGCGCCTGCGCGGGATGGGAGCCGCCGGAGCGGTCCTGGGTATGGCCCTCTACGACGGTACCCTGCCCGCCGAGGCGGTGGCGCGCGAGTTCGGTGGATGAGGCAATCGAAAGGCAAGGAGCGGTGACGATGGGCCAGATCCTGCGCGAGACCGGCGAGACGCGGGTCCGCGTCGTGGTGGACCACGGAGACCGGCCTCCCCGGATCGACACCGGGGACGGCTTTCTCGATCACATGCTGGTGACCTTCGCCCGCTACGCGGGGCTTGAACTCGAGGTCGAGGCGCGCGGCGACCTCCACCACCATCTCGTGGAGGATGTGGCCATCGGCCTGGGGATGGCGCTCGCCGACATCGTCCCCGAGCATGCGGCGCGCTACGGCTGGGCGACCGTGCCCATGGACGAGGCGCTGGTCCAGGCCGCGATCGACACCGGCGGGCGCGCGTATTACGTCGGCGATCTGCCCACCAGCCTCGCCGACCACTTCTTCCAGAGCCTGTCCACGCATCTCGCCGCGACCCTGCACATCCGCGTCGTCCGGGGCCGAAACCGGCATCACGTCATCGAGGCCGCGGTGAAGGCGACAGGGCTCGCCCTGCGTCAGGCGCTGGAGGAGGGCGACACCGTCTTCAGCACCAAGGGCGCGGTGCGGGTGACCCGCGACCCCGCTCCCGGCAGCTAGGCCCGGTCATGCTTCGCCCGCGCATCGTGGTCTGCCTGGACGTCCGCGACGGACGCGTGGTCAAGGGAACCCGCTTCGTGAACCTGCGCGACGTGGGCGATCCGGTGGAGCTGGCCGGCCGTTACGAAGCGGACGGGGCCGACGAGGTGGTCTTCCTGGACATCACCGCGTCCCACGAAGGTCGCGCCACGCTGCTCGACACGGTGCGCAGGACGGCGGAGGCGCTCTTCATCCCGCTGACCGTGGGGGGCGGGGTGGGAACCGTCGACGACGTGGGCGCGCTCTTGCGGGCAGGCGCCGATAAGGTGAGCGTCAACTCCGCCCTGGCCCGCGAGCCGGAACTCGCCGCCGAGGCCGCGGCGCGCTACGGCAGCCAGTGCCTTGTCGCCAGCGTCGATGCGGCCCGCGAGGGGGATGGATGGCGCGTGTACACGCACGGGGGCAGGTTGCCAAAGGACCTGGACGCAGTCGATTGGGCCGCCGAGTGCGCCCGCCGGGGGGCGGGCGAGATCCTGCTCACCAGCATCGACCGGGACGGCTCGCGCATCGGGTACGACCTGGAACTTACCCGGCAGGTCGCATCGCGGGTATCGGTCCCGGTGGTGGCCTCCGGCGGCGGCGGTTCGGCGGAGGACGTGCTGGAGGTGCTCACTTCC
>JAJEBS010000163.1 GCA_022822425.1 Gemmatimonadota bacterium
CTCCTGCCCGGGGCGCGAACCCTGGGTCTCACCCTCGACGACCTCGCCGGACAGACGCGCGCCGCGTTCTTCGGCGCGGAGGCCCTGCGCGTGCAGCGGGGCCCGGAAGAGGTTCGCGTGTACGTGCGGCTGCCCGAGGAACAGCGCAACTCGATCACGGACATCGAGAACTCCCTGGTCCGGACGCCGACCGGCGCCGAGGTCCCGGTGAGCCAGGTGGCTTCCCTGAGCTCGGGCAGGTCGCCGACCGCCATCCATCGCCAGGACGGCCAGCGCGTCGTCAGGGTCTCCGCGGATGTGGATCCCGCGGTGATCTCCGGCGGGCGGGCCACCGGGATCCTGGAAGACGACATCCTTGCGGGGATTGTCGCCGAGGACCCGGAACTGACCTACAGCTTCGGAGGCGAACAGCAGCAGCAACTGGAGTCCCTGAACGCGCTGGGCCCCGGGTTCGGGGTCGCCATGATCCTGATCTTCTCGCTGCTGGCGATCCCGCTGCGCTCCTACACCAAGCCGTTCATCATCATGGCCGTCATCCCGTTCGGGTTCATCGGGGTGATCCTGGGCCACTGGATCCTGGGGGTCACGCTGAGCTCGGAGTCCTTCATCGGGATGTTCGGCCTGGCCGGCGTGGTGGTGAACGATTCCCTGGTCATGATGGACTTCATCGACCAGGAACTCGAGGAGGGCCTCCCGGTGCGAACCGCGATCATCGAGGGCGCCAAGGGGCGCTTCCGCCCCATCATGCTCACCTCGCTGACGACCTTCCTCGGCTTCACGCCGCTCATTCTGGAAGACGCCATTCAGGCGCAGTTCTTCGTTCCCTTCTCCGCCTCGATCGGCTGCGGCATCCTCTTCACCACGGTCATCCTGATGTTCCTGGTGCCCGCGCTGACCTCTGTCCGCCTGCGTCTGATCACGCGCCGCGGCCATCTCGATTTCCGCACCGCGGCGGTGCCCGAACCGGCCACCGTCTAGCCGGGACGCGAGCTACCAGTCCGACGACTGCTCGTCGTGAAGCGCGGTCGGCAACCGGTACGAATACCTCAGCTCCTCGAAGCCGGCGAAGTTCATCAGGGCGTCGAACCGGGCCCGATCCTGCTTCGCCCCGAGGCCGGGCAGCGCCTTTCGGACGATGCGCCGGGCACGATGCTGGATCCGCATCCAGGGTAATACCCTCCGCCTGCGACTGGGAAACATGAATGAATCCGCGAGTTCGTTGCCGATCAGCTCCCGGGACGCCTGGGTCACGACGCGGGCCATCTTTCTGCGCTCCGCGGGCTCCTCGACGCCGATGATGACGGGCGCGCTGTTCACGATGCTGTTCGCCATGATGATCGCGTCCAGGTCCGCGGGAGGTTCGCACATGGAGCCGATCTCGAACGCCCGGCATGCCGAGGCGAAGTCGTGGAAGAGGATCTCTTCGGGGATGCCGATGAGCAGTCCGGTATACCGCCAGACATGGATGTAGGCTTCCCGCTCCTCGTCGCTGAAATCACCCCCCAGCGTGACGACATGCTGCATGAGGCGACCGGAAAAGGCCGCCCCGGCCAGGAGCATGTGCGCGCCGCTGATCGGTTCTCCCAACCGTTCATGGTCCCATTCATCCGATTGGTTGATCAGGTACCGGGACTGCGCATGCACCAACCGGACGCGGAGCGTGAGCCTCCATCCGTCCCCCCCGGGCTCCATGCCGCCGGGGAGGTACTGCTCGACCAGCTGCATCCCGTTCTGCTTGAGGCGCCGCACACCCGAGTTGGTGACCCGTCCCCGGATCCGGAACGACTTGCTGATCAGGGTGGAGAACCCCTCGACGATGCTGCCGCCAACCAGGGCCGCGAGAACGATGTCCGAGTTGCGCAGAAAGGCGCGCGAGGCCATCCGGGCGATGCCGGCGTCAAACCAGTCGGGCACGGTGGTGGAGTACTCGACGAACCTGAGGAGGGAATCGGGGGCGTCCGGCTGCGGCGCGTGGGGATTGTCCAGCGCCTGCGCCAGCGTCTGGTGCAACTCCCCCGGATCCAGAGCCGAAAGATCCCGGATGACGGCATCCGCCAGCGGATCGCCGACCATCGTGTTGCGGACGTAGGCGTCCGCAAGCTCGGGATCGTGCTGGCGGGCGGCCTCGTATCCCGCGACGTAGGCAGTGGGAACTTCCAGATCCTCTCCCGAACCGACTCGCAGCGACGGTTGGCCGATCATCGTCTTCCGTGGATGAATCCGCGTCTCAGACCGGTACCTCGCGCACCTTCCCGGCGATGCGGAACTCCGCCTTCTTGCTCGGCTTCATCGACGGGAAGGGGCTGATCCGGTGCTTCGTAGTTCCTCGGCGCCACCTCGAGCGTGAAGTGATGCGCGATCATCAATACGTCGACCATGAGTTGCAGTTCCATCCGCCGGAAGCCGGGACGTCTGTGTGTTCCCATTCTCCGGAGCTGGTCCCGGATAGAACTGACGGCAATACAGGCGGTACTTGCCGACGGGTCCGTCGGCCCGGGAGAGCCGCGGCGGGGACTGGTAGCGCTTCCGCTCCCAGATGACCACGTCCTGCGCCACGAACCGCCTCTCCTCATGAATGAGAATGCGGTTCATCAGCCTGTTGCGGAGCTTCCTCGGCAGGAATCCCATACCCACGATATACCGCCCCGGCTTCCGGACCTCGCGCGCCTGGCTGACCAGGGTCAACTCGACGAACTCGCCGTCGACCGGGGTCGAGAGGACCCACAGCCTGGAGTCCATGCCGATCGTATTCTCGTGGAACTCGACCAACGAGTATCCCAGACCATGGACGTGGGTGACCACCGTTATCTCGGTGACGACGTCGACAAGCCCCGCGACCGTGCGGACGTTCTTGAAGTCGAAGCAGCTCCTGAGGTACGCGCCGTCGATGGAAAAGGCGGTCGGCTCGACGTCGTGGTAGCCGTGCGTGTACTCCAGGTGCTCCACGTCCACCGAGTTCTCGGTCGTCTCCTGGGGATGGCCCCGGAAGCGGAGGGTGGCGAAGGCCAGCCCGCTCCAGTCGGCGCCCGTGGGCGGCTCCTCCGGCAGATCCCACTGGGGGGGCCGGCCGCCGACGCCGTACCAGGCGAAGATCATGCCGAGGATCTCCCGGGTCTCGTAAAGCTTCAGCTTCGCGGCCCGCGGAGGCGGGGCGTTGGGTGTCGCGACGCACTGGCCGGTGGTATCGAAGGTGAACCCGTGGAAGGGACACACGAGGCAGCCGTCCCGGATGGTGCCGCCAGCCGCCGGCCCCAGGTGCGAACCCAGGTGGGGGCAGAACGCTTCGGCCACGCAGACGCGGCCCTCGTCGTCAGACCAGGCGACGATCTCCTCGCCCATCCAGGTCTTCTCGATGAGCTTCTCTTTCAGCAGGGCGTCGCGGGTCGCGATGAAGTACCACCCCTCCGGGAACGGAGGAAGCCGATCGACGCGGCGGGGAATCCGCCCGTTGGCTTTCGTGATCATGCGGCCTCCAGCTAACTGCTGCCTCCTTTGGCCATTACGGACTCTGTAAAATGTCGCGCCGGGGGAGCGATTTGGCAAATGTCTGCGACAAAAGACCGAATATCTGCGACAGTCTACTACAAACGGCGCTCGACTGGTGCGCGAACCCGGACAACCACCGGCGCCGTTTCAACCTCGCAAAGACGAGCCGGATCACCCGCGGGATTTGCCTGAACGTCCCGCCGAACTCACCGTCATGTGGATGTTCAGCCGCGACGCTTGCGGAAGCGGCTGGCCAGGCCAGTTGACCTTGCGAGGTGGATCAATGTCCGAAATGAATCGACGCACGTTTCTGGGTGCGGGCGCGGCGGCCGGCGCCCTGGCCGCGGTTGGCGGCTGCACTGTTCCGGGCGGGGACGCCGGTGCGGACGGCGACGCCGGTGCGGGGCGCGGTGGCGCCGTGCCGGATTTCGCCCTCGACGAGATCACGATCGACGCCCTCCACGAAGGCATGCGGACGGGCGAGTACACCTGCCGCTCGATCACGGAGATGTACCTCGACCGCATCGAGGCGCTGAACCGGCAGGGGCCGCGGCTGTTCGCGGTCCTCGAGGTGAACCAGGACGCGCTCGAAATCGACGAAGCGCTCGACCGGGAGTTCCAGGCCTCGGGTCCGCGGGGGCCGCTGCACGGCATCCCCCTGCTCCTGAAGGACAACATCGATACCGCGGACGGGATGACGACCACCGCCGGGTCGACGGCGCTCGCCGGGTCGATTGCGCCGCAGGACGCCTTCGTGGCCGCGCGGCTGCGCGAGGCGGGCGCGCTCCTGCTCGGCAAGGCGAACATGAGCGAGTGGGCGGGCTGGAAGTCGTTCGAGTTCGGAGCGTCGGGCTGGAGCGGCCGCGGATGGGACGGCGGCCGGGGCGGCTTCTGCAGGAACCCCTACGCGCTCGACCGCACCCCGGGCGGGTCCAGCTCCGGGTCCGGGTCGGGTGCGGCGGCCAATCTGGCGGTGGCGACGATCGGCTCCGAGACCGACGGCTCGATCGTCGGCCCGTCGTCGCGCAACTGCCTGGTCGGCATCAAGCCCACGATCGGGCTGCACAGCCGGGGCGGCGTCATCCCCATCGCGCACAGCCAGGACAGCACCGGCCCGATGGCGCGCACCGTGCGCGACGCCGCAATCATGCTCGGGACGATGGTCGGCGTGGACCCCCGCGACCCTCTCACGGCCGCGAGCGCGGGCAACTTCCTCACCGACTACACCGGCGCGCTGGACCCCGCCGGCCTGAGCGGCGCCCGCGTCGGCGTCCTGCGTGAGTACGCCGGCTTTGACAGCCGCGTCGACGCGCTGTTCGAGGAGGCGCTCGAGGTCATGCGCGCGGAGGGCGCGACGGTGGTCGACCCGGTCACGCTGCCCGGGGAGCTGCGCTTCGGCAACGAGTACGAGATGGAGGTGCTGTACCACGAGTTCAAGGCGGATCTGAACGCCTATCTCGCCTCGCTGGGTCCCGACGCGCCGATCAGGTCGCTCGCCGAACTCATCGAGTACAACGAGGCGAACGCCGACCTGGAGCTCGCCCTCTACGGGCAGGAACTTCACGTGCGCTCCCAGGAGCGCGGGCCGCTGACCGACCAGCGCTACATCGACGCGCTGGCGGCGAGTCATCGGCTTTCGCGCGAAGAGGGAATCGACCGCGCGATGGACGAGCACCGGCTGGACGCGCTCGTCGGGATCACCTCCGGCATCCCCGCCATGCAGGACCCGCTCGATGCGTCCGGCGGCGGCGGTGGCGGATGCTCGACACCCCCGGCCATGGCGGCCTATCCCAACATGACGGTGCCCATGGGGTTCATCCACGGGCTCCCCATCGGGATGTCGCTCTGCGGCCGCGCCTGGAGCGAGGCGACCCTGATCCGGCTCGCGTACGCCTTCGAGCAGGCGACGAGCGTGCGGCAGCCGCCCACGTTTCAGGCGACGGTGCGGGTGTGAGGGAGGGCGGTTTGTAACGGGAAAAACGAAAGTTGCGCTTTTGATTTTCCCGTTTATGTTGTCTTCATGATTCCCCGGCCCCGTCACGAGGCACGCCTCCGCCGCCTCCTGAGCCAGTTCCCCGTAGTCGGGCTCGTGGGTGCCCGGCAGGTGGGCAAGACGACTCTGGCCCGCAGTCTGGCTGCTCGCGAGCAGGGCCGGATTACGTTCTTCGACCTCGAAGATCCGACCGACGAGGCACGTTTTGCGGATCCCAAGCTTGCGCTCGAGTCTCTGGACGGCCTTGTCGTCATCGATGAGGTGCAGCACGCCGAAGGACTGTTCCGGCTGCTTCGCGTCCTCGTGGACCGACCTTCCAACAGGGCCCGATTCCTGGTGTTGGGCAGTGCCGGCCCGGAGCTGCTCCGGCAATCGTCCGAGTCGCTCGCCGGCCGGATCGTCTACCACGAGCTGCCTCCGTTCCGAACGGACGAGACGGGCACCGAGTTCATCGACCGGCTGTGGATCAGGGGTGGATTCCCGCTCTCGTTTCTCGCGGCTGACGAAGCGGAGAGCGCAACGTGGCGAAGCGCCTTCATCCGCACCTTTCTCGAGCGCGATCTGCCTCAGCTCGGCATCGCCGTGCCGGCCACCACGCTGCGGCGTTTCTGGACCATGGTGGCGCACTATCACGGCGGCCGCTGGAACGCCGCCGAAGTCGCGCGTTCCCTGGGGTTGAGCGCTCCAACGGTCAACTCCTATCTGGACGCGCTTGTCGATTCTCTGCTCGTGAGGAAGCTGACGCCGTGGTTCGAGAACCTGAAGAAGCGCCAGGTCAAGGCTCCAAAGGTCTACCTGACCGATACCGGCCTGCTGCACTCGCTGCTGAGGCTCAACACCGAGTCGGCACTCCTCGGCCACCCCGGGTCAGGCGCTTCCTGGGAAGGGTTCGCGATGCACGAGGTGGTTCGAATTCTGTCCGTCGACTGGGAGGATTGCTACTACTGGGCGACCCACCGCGGCGCCGAGATCGATCTGCTGGTCTTCGATGGCGGGCGCCGGACCGGAGTGGAGTTCAAGCGAACCAGCGCTCCGAGGATGACGCGGTCGATGCACTCGGCGCTGACGGATCTCAAGCTCGACCGGATCTTCGTAATCCATCCCGGCGGTGACCGCTTTCGGCTGCACGAGCGCGTGGAGGCGGTGGGGTTGGGGCGGGCTTGCGATGAAGGGCTTGAGTGACGGCGGATGCAACCCTGCGCCTTCACCGATCCCTGACCCGGGCTTGTCGCGTATCGATAAACGATATAAACTCAGCGATGATTCGGACCTTCAGGTGCAAGGATACGCAGCGGCTTGCAACTGGACACCGCGTCCGGCGCTTCCAGCTTTTCGAGCGGGTCGCGCAGCGGAAGCTGGCGCAGTTGGACGCCGCTGCGACACTGGACTTCCTGCGGGTTCCTCCAGGTAACCGCCTGAAGGCGCTAAAGGGGGATCGCGTGGGCTGGTACAGCATCCGGATAAACGACCAATGGAGGCTCTGCTTCCGCTTCGAGTCCGGCAACGCCTACGACGCTGAGATCGTTGACTACCACTGAGGGAGCTACATCATGACTCGTCTGGAGCCGGTCCACCCCGGCGAAGTGCTGAAGCACGACTTCATGGAACCGTTTGCGTTGTCGTCCAACGCGCTCGCCAAGGCAATCGGAGTGACACCGGCGCGAGTCAACGAGATCGTCCGCGGTCGGCGCGGCATCACGGCAGAGACCGCTCTGCGGCTTGCGCGGTATTTCAGGACCGACGCCCAGAGCTGGATGAACCTGCAGGACCGGTACGAACTCGCGGTGGCCAAGACGCGCGTGGGGGGCGCGCTGGCGGCGATTCGACCGCGAGATGTGGCGTGAGGCCGTGCTGAGTTCATCCACCACCCTCCGCATTACGTCCATGTTCCGGTAGGGCGGCTCTCAGCGCGAACACACCCGGCCGGGAGGCACACATGGTCGATTGGCAAGACCACATCACCGTCGACCCCGAAGTCTGCCACGGGCGAGCCTGCATCACTGGCACCAGGGTTCTTGTGACCACCGTACTGGACGACCTGGCGGCGGGACGGACCTCCGCAGAAATCGTTCGGAGCTACCCGTCGGTCACTCGGGCGCAGGAGCCTCAAGCACTGGGGCGCCAGGGATTGCTGGTTCATCGACCTCACCGCAAAGCAGTGTTCCGCAGCTGAGGTCGACACCGGCGACCGGGCACGCCTGGAACTCCGGCGGGCCTCGACGGAGCCACCTGACGAGTTATCCGCCCTGATCGCCTCGGATCCCAGCGCGCGGAGTGTCTGGGAGGGCTTCAGTCCGGCCCGGCGCCGTCAGCTGTCTGAACACGTTCGCTCGGCCCGAAGAACGGAGACCCGGTTGAGGAGGGCGAGGTTGGGATTGCTGGGCAGGTAGTGGGTGCCCTTCCGCCCGCTCCCAGAATTCTTCGCCCAGCTCGGGGATGTCGCTGAAATCGATGTCCTCGTCCTTCACCGTCGCGATCTGCTCGGGAGTCAGGGGGCTATCGTGCTGTCCGCTCATGGCAGGCCTTCCTTTCCTTGCGCGATGCCCGACGGGCAGAGATCATGCGGATTCGCCCATGGCGCTCGGTGTGGACGACGGTAAGTACAACTTGTAGTTGCAGCAACTGGTGTGAGGCAGCTCGGAGGAGGTTGAGGGCGCGCCCGCCTTGCGGGTCAAGCGGCGAGCAGGCACCGTCCCGGGGCAGGTTCCCGATGGGCTTCTCTCAGCGCGGTTCCCAGGACATGGTTGCGCCCTTTGACGCATTGCGCGAGGTCGCGGTAGTCGACTGCGAGACAACCGGCCTCGACCCCGAGCAGGACCGTATCATCAGGCTCGCAGTTGTCGTCCTGGACCTTGGGGTGCACAGGGCCGAAGCGCAGACCTGGGAAGCGACCGTCAGCCCGCGCGTGCCGATCTCCGAGGAAGCATCCGCCGTGCATGGTATTACCGACGGCGAGGTGGAAGGGTTGGGCACCTTCGGGGACATCGCGCAGTCGCTCACGGACTTCATCGGCGACCGGCCGCTGGTCGGGTTCAACGTCGGTTTCGACAAGCGGATGCTCAATGCCGAACTCGAGCGTTACGGGTTCAAGTCCTTCCACAACAAGCGGAGCTACTGCGTCCAGGAGACGCTGCATGGCATCTGGGGATACGCGCCCACGCTGTCCAATGCCGTCGCCCGCATGCACCTCACGGATTTCCTGGACAAGCCGCACGATCCACTGACCGACGCGACAGCGACCGCAACAATGGCCGGGATGATCGCTCGCCTGTCCAGCGACCAGGTACGAGACGCCCCGGGCCACAGGTGGACCGCGCACCCGCGCGCAAATGACCCACCCACCGAAGACCAATTGAGCTACATCAGGAGCATGGGCGGAAGCACGTTCCGGGTTCGCACCCGCGAGCAGGCCGGCAATGCCATCGAACGCCTCGAACACGAGCCGGACGACAGCCTCGACGAAGACGACGAGTCTCCCGGCTGCCTCGGGCCGTTGGTTGTAGCCCTTTTCCTGGTCGTGCTGGTCGCCATGTGCCGAGTCCGAGTGTACGGCGCGGAAGGGCTACTCGACTAGCTCCGGATGGTGATGGAGGGCGCGGCCTCTACGCCGAGGCCCCGAAACGGCCCCGGTAACATCCCCGTACGTTCACCCCATGCAAGCTGGAACATCGCCTGGCCCCGCACTCGCCCGGCTGTCGCGCGTGACGCACCGGTACGGGCCGGTGGTCGCGCTGGACGGGCTCGATCTGGAAGTCCGCCGGGGCGAGGTGCTGGGCGTGCTCGGTCCCAACGGCGCCGGCAAGACCACCGCCATCAGCCTCCTCCTCGGGAGCCTGGGGGTGCAGGAGGGCGCGGCGAGCGTATTCGGCCTGGCACCCGGAGCGGCCGAAGTGCGGGTTCGGCGGGGCGCGATGCTCCAGATCTCGGGCATCTCCGCGAACTTGTCCGTGCGCGAGCATATTGAGCTGTTCCGCGCATACTATCCGGCGCCGCTTCCGGCCGCGCGCCTGCTCTCCATGGCGGGCCTCGAGAAGCTCGCCCAGCGCCGGTACGGGAAGCTCTCCGGGGGTCAGAAGCAGCGGGTGATGTTCGCGCTGGCGCTGGCCGGCGATCCCGAACTGCTGTTCCTGGACGAGCCCACCACGGGGCTCGACGTCGATGCGCGGCATCGGCTGTGGAGCGAGATCCGGGGTCTCAGGGAGTCCGGGCGCACCACCGTCCTCACGACGCACAACCTGGACGAGGCCGACGCGCTCGCCGACCGCGTGGTGGTCATCCACAACGGGCGGCGGATCGCGGAGGGCACCCCGGCGGAGATCAAGTCGCGCACGGCGGGGCGTCTCGTGCGCTGCGTCACCCGGATCCGGCCCGACGAGGTCGCGGGCCTGCCCGGCGTGATCGAGGCCCGGACCCGCGGACGGCATCTGGAGGCCCTGACGACGCAGCCCGAGGACCTGGTCCGGAAGCTGCTCGCCCGCGACGAGGCGCTGGCGGATCTCACGGTCGTGGCCGCCGGGCTCGAAGATGCGTTTCTCGCGCTGACGCGGGATGGGAAGGAGGGCGGGCGATGACCCCGGGCCGGCGCTTCCGGATCTACCTGCTGGAGGCGCGCTTCCAGGTCGTGGAGACGATGCGGGAGCCCATGTTCGCCATCCCCACGCTGACGTTCCCGCTCATCTTCTACCTGTTCTTCGGCGTGATCATGGGCGCGCGCGGGGTGTCGCTGGCCGTGCCGACCTACGTGCTGGCGACCTACGGCGTCTTCGGCGTCCTGGGCCCGGCGCTCTTCGGCTTCGGAGCCGGGCTCGCGAACGAACGCGACACCGGCGTCCTGCTCCTGAAGCAGACCACGCCCATGCCCGCGGGCGCCTACCTGTTCGCCAAGGTCATGGCGGCGCTGATCTTCGGCGCGGTCGTGGTGGCGGCCCTGTTCCTGATGGCCGCGCATGCGGCGGGGGTGGCCCTCTATCGCTGGCAGTGGTTCGCGCTGGCCGGGGTGCTGCTCGCCGGCGTGATCCCGTTCTGCGCGCTGGGCCTGGCGATCGGCGCGTGGGTGAGGGGTCGCTCGGCCGTCGCCGTGGTCAACCTCGTCTTCCTGCCCATGGCCATGCTCTCCGGGCTCTGGCTCCCCATCTACATGTTCCCGGACGTCATGCAGGACATCGCGCTCGCGCTTCCCGCCTATCACCACGCGCAGCTCGCGCTCAAGGTCATCGCGATGGACGCCGGGCAGCCGGTCCGGATGCACCTCGCGGTCCTGGCGGCCGAAACGCTCGTCTTCCTCGCGGTGGCGGCGCTCGGGTTCCGCCGCGCGGACAGTTTCTCGATGAGGAGATCCCGATGAAGAGTGCACGTCATCTCGTTGGCCGCAGCCTGACCTGGCTCGTGATTGGCGTCGCGATCTTCACCGGCGTGCTCGCGACGCTGCCGGTGCCGCAGGCCGCGGAGGGCCCGGCCCGGGGCGTTCCCGAGGAGACGTTCGCGATCGTGGATGTCACGGCCTTCGACGGGGAGGCCTTCCGGGAGGGATGGGACGTGTGGGTCGAGGACGGCAGGATCCGGCACGCCGGCCCGAGGCTCGACCTGCCCGACGACCTCCCGCGCGTGGACGGGCGGGGCCACACGCTGATCCCGGGGCTGATCGACGGCCACGTGCACAGCTTCCCGTCCACGCTGGGGGACGCGCTGCGCTTCGGGGTGACCACGGTGCTGGACCAGTCCACGGACCCGGCCTTCGCCGCGGCGATGCGGCCCGCGCGCGAGGAGGTGGGGCGCGGCACCGGGGCGGACCTCTTCTCCGCCGGCATGACCGCGACCGCCCCGGAAGGGCACGGCACGCAGTACGGGATCCCGGTGGAGACGCTGACCGGCTCGGACGAGGCCGAGGAGTGGGTGAGGGCGCGCAAGGCCGAGGGCTCCGACTGGATCAAGATCATCTACGAGGACGGCAGCGCCTTCGACATGGAGATCCCGTCGCTCGATGGAGAGACGGTCGCCGCGGTAATCGAGGCCGCGCACGCGGAGGGACTCGCCGCCGTGGTGCACGTGAGCACCATTGAGGCGGCTCTCGAAGCGATGGCCTTCGGCGCCGACGGCCTGGTGCACGTGTGGCGCGACGAGGTCGTCTCCGAGGCGGATGCCCGGCGCTTCGCGGAGGCGGACATCTTCGTGGTCCCGACGCTCTCGGTCATGGTCCCGGCCGAAGACTCCGACGTCGCGGAGCTGGTGCGCGAGACCGACGAGGCGATGCTCTCGGCGATTCAGCGGCAGACGCTCGCCGCTCGCTTCCCAGGCGGCCTCGCGGAGGGCGGAGACGTGGCGATGGCGAACGTCCGCAGGCTGCGCGCGGCCGGAGTGCGGCTGGTCGCGGGCACGGACAGCCCGAACCCGGGAACCGGGACGGGGATCTCCATGCACGGGGAGCTGCGTCTGCTCGCGCGCGCCGGCATGGGAAGCGCGGAGGCGCTGGCGGCGGCGACTTCGGTGGCGGCGGACGCGTTCGGCGTCGCGGAGCGCGGCCGGATCGCCGAAGGCCACCTCGCCGACCTGGTGCTGGTGCGCGGCGACCTCGAGGAAGACGTCTCGCGCAGCCACGACATCGTCGCGATCTGGAAGGATGGGTATCTCGTGGATCGTGCTGTCGGCCCCGCTGGGGCCGGACTTCGGGCCGAGATCGAGCCCGCCCCTGCGGAAACCCTGGTCGCGGACTTCGAGGACGGGTTCGAGGCGAGCTTCGGCGCATGGGACGTGACGACGGACCAGATGACCGGCGGCTCCTCCACTGCCAACGCGGCCGTGCGCGACGGCGCGCTGGTGGTCACCGGCGAGATCGCCCCGGGAGTCGCCTTCCCCTGGGCGGGCGTGATCTGGATGCCCGGCGAGCAGTCCATGCAGCCCGTGGACTTCTCCGGCCGGGAGGCGATCCGCTTCCGGACGCGGGGGGATGGGCGGGAGTACTCGGTGATGCTGATCGGCAGCGCGGAGCCGGCGGGGCCGCCGCCTACGGTGACGTTCGTGGCAGGCGACCAGTGGACCGAGGTGGAGATTCGGCTGGAGGATTTTCCGACGGCGACGCCGGAAGTCATTGCGGGACTGGCGTTTGTGGCGGAGGGGCCGGTGGGGGCCTTTGCGTTTGAGGTGGATGAGGTGGAGGTGCGGTGATATCGGCGCCGGGGTTCCGGCCCGGCTCGGGGCCCCGGGCAACCGACGGGGCGGGCCGAGCCATCAAATGCACTGGCTGGTGGAAGGCACTCAAACATGAGGACACAACCAACCATGATCGACCCCGGATCTCGTGGCCACGCCGGGGCCAGGCAATTGTCACTGCTGGTTGCCGCGCTTTTCTCGTTCAGCTGCGACCAGGAGCCGCAGACCGCGACCGACATGCAATGCGGCCTCCATCCGGAGGACATCGCCATACGGGACTTCGCAGGCGCGTTCACCCCCCTTGAGCCTCTGGTGTTCGGCGCTACCGGCCCCGCGGCCGTGCTATCCATGAGGACGCTGAGTGTGTCGCCGTCCGGCCAACTCCTTCTGACGGACAGCCGCAGCCTGAACCTGAAGGTCGCCGACGGCGAAGGGCGGATCGTCCAGGTGATCGGGGGTGAAGGCGAGGGTCCGGGCGAATTCACGGCTCTCATGGGCGCCGTCTTCCTGTCGGACGACCGGATCCTGACCCTTGATGCCGGCAGAGTGCTCGCGACGCTTTTCGACGCGGCGGGCGAGGTCCTGGGCACCTTCCCTCTTCAGGACCAGTTGGACCCGAGAACCGTGGTGGCCATCGGTGAGTCCGCCTTCCTCATCGGAGGCATGGTCAGCACGCCCGGGGAAGGGAATGACATGGCCAGGATCTATTCCCTCGACGGAACCAGCTCGGAATCGTTCCTTCCCGCCGACCAGCTCCTCTTCGATACCCGGATGATCGTCGATGGTGTTTGGGCGGTCGCCCTGCCGGGCGGCTCGCTGGCTCTGGGGCTTGATGTGACACCCGCGGTTCATCTGTTCTCCGAGACCGGCACGCACATCTGCACGCAGGCGTCGGAGCCGCCTCAGTGGTCGCAGTTGCTGCCGCGCGACGAGCCGGTTGCCATGGATCAGGCGACGCGCGAGTGGATCCAGCAAGCGACCATGACCATCGGCGCCGCGCATGTCGGCGGCAGCCTGTACAGGCAGTACCGGAGTTCTGGAGACAACGGCGTGTCGTTGCTTGCCGAGTATGATGCCGATCTGAATCTGCGCAACGTCTACACTGCGGTTCCGGGCCGGTTGGTCGGGGGCGATGACGAAACGCTGTTCTTCCTTGGCGATGAGTCGGTTGATGAGACACGAGTTCGGAGATTTCGAGCGTCGCAGTGACAATAGGTCATCGACGAGACCCTCGCGCTGAGCCAGGGGGCCTCTGCCCTTGCAATCCGAGGCAAACCCTCGTAACGGTTGCCTTCCGCCAGTTGTTGGTCCCCTGGCAGGGCGGAGAACCCTTCAAGAGGATGTGGAGACCTATATGACACCCCTGATCGTTCGCGTCGCGCCCTTGTTCCTGGGGACCTTGTTGGGTTGGCACAGCGGCGATCCACCAACCCGTCCTGTCGTCCCCGGACCTGTTTCCGTAGAGATCGAGAAGGGCGACACGTTGCTGTTCGAGATCGGGGTCATTACAGGAGACCCGAACCAGATATTCGCAAATATCCGCGACGTCGACGTGGACGGGAATGGGAACATCCTGGTTCTCGACGATCAGGACTTCAGTTTGTCCTGGTTTGGGCCGGATGGGCGTTTTCGCGGCAGGACCGGACGTGACGGTGGCGGCCCCGGCGAGTTTCGAGCCCCTGCGGATTTGGCCGTCGGCCCAGCGGGTCAGATTTACGTTTTGGATACAGCCCGAAGGATCTCGGAGTTTGCGCTGGGCGAGGAAGGCCTGGAGTTTATTCGCAGCTTTCCGGTTCCCGTCTTCGGTAGTGGCATGTGCGTTGTCGACGGTCGTCTCGTTGTGCTGGGCGTGGCCGATGGCACACCCAAGGTCTACATCCTGTCAGAGGAGGGTGAAGTCATCCGGTCGTTTGGAGCAGGCTTTCCCCGCCAGCTTCCTCGTGGCCTGGAGAGGTTCACAGTTTTCTTTGACTCCAGCAATGGACGGGGCCATGTCCACTGCGCAGGAGGGGATGTCTTCGCGATTGCCAGTGAGCGCCTGGGCATCGTGCGCTGGTTTTCTACACAAGGCGACTTCATTCGTGAGGTAACGATCAACGGATTCAGCCCCGTCACGTGGACGGCGCACCCCCGCGGTGGTCTGTCAATGGGAGTAGACCCAGCAACTGGCGTTGCCAACACGCTCAATCACTTGTCAGGTGGAGGACCCGGCCAGATCGTTGCCACGATACACGGAGCATCAATGGAGGATATGGAGGGGCAGCTCGATATCTACGTGCTCGACTCGACGTCCGGCCAACAGTCATCTTCGATCCCATCGGAGGCAGTTGCTTCAGCATATGCGCACGACCGGCTCTACAGTTTCGTTCGCGACCCCTATCCCAAGATCCTGGTTCAGACAATTCCACAATGGTTGCAGCGGCATTGAGACGTAGGGTATCAGAAGGCCGCGCCGGCCCTCTAGAAGAACGCTCCGTCCAGCAAGTGCAGCCTGAGAACGGCTTCGGGGCCACCCTGCCTGCCGCGACGCAGCCCTCTGGCCGCATCCAGCCGAAGGAGGCCGTCCATGAAGACGAGTCCGGCCCCCAGTGCGTAGAAGTCCTCGCCTCCGGTCGAGGCCCAGTCGGTGAACAGGGAGAGGCGGAGGAAGCGGATCGGCCGCTGCAGATCCAGCCTGGCCATCCGGATTCGAGACGCCCAGACGCTCGCGCGGCCGCCCCCGCCGAACGATCCGCTTGCGGGGCCGCCCCACCAGGGCCTCCATGCAACACCGGCACCAACCCGGTTGCGCCTGTTGTCGGTCCCGATGTCGGCGTCCTGTTCGGCAAAAAGACGGAGGGACAGCCAGTTCCGCTCGCTCGCGGGCGGCAGGATCCGGATCGCGGCGCCGTGCGACCAATGGAAGTCGGCAGGGTCTCCGGTCACGTAGAGGCCGGGAGTGCCGCTGCCTCCCTCCCCCGGGTCAGAGTCCCGCAGCGCGCGGTAGAACGAGACGAACATCCTGTGGCCGGGACGGTCGTGCAGCAGCGTAAGGTCGATGTCCGGCAGCTCCAGGCGCGCAGTGCCGACCCTCGCCGTCAACGCCGCCCGTCCCCAACCGAAGTCGCGCTGCAGACGGGTTCCCACGGACAGATGTTCCACGGGATTGTAGCGCAGGAGCCTCAGTGTCGTGCCCGGAGAGTCGAAGATCCAGGGGCTCGGTGCTTCCGCCGGGTCACCTCCCTCTCCGGTGCCGATGGCCGCGAGTTCCGACGCGATCTGCTCAAGGGTCGCGTCGTCGACTCCACGATCGTCCTCCCAATAGGTCGGGGGCAGTAGATCGCTCGATGCCAGGGCCTGCCGGTCCGCGGGTGTGATCGTGACCGTCCCGCCGGGATCCGTCTCCTCCAGCACCCCGCTGATGCTGTCCCCCTCCTGGCGCCAGAGCCGCAGCGCTTCCGCAGCCGTTGCCGGGATGCCGGCGGCGGTTTCCGCACCGCGTTCACGGACATTCTCGATTTCCACGGTCCAGTCGATCGTTCCGGGAATGGGCGGGGGCAGGTACCCGGTGGCGGTGACGCCCTCATCCGCGGTCATGTAGCCCCTCCATGTCACGCTGAGGGGCAACCAGTGCCGCAGCTCCCACAGCCCGTAGTCGGCGACCACCGTCGAGATGTCCCATTGGAAGCGGGGCAGCGCGCTGTTGAATGCTCCATTGACCAGCCGGTCGACGAAGCCCGGATGAGCGTCGGATGAATCCGATTCGAGTGCGCTGTCGGAGGGATCGGCCGGGCCGGTGTCCAAACGCATTCCAGGCCGCCAGCGTCCACCCCTCCGGAGCTGCCAGGACATTTCCCGGTCGATCCGCTTGGCCAGCCGGTAGGCGACGCGGGCCAGCCTGAACGACTCCGGGTCGATCCACATGATCGCGGAGACGAGACGGATGCTTCGGTAGCGCGGAATCACGGTGACGGAGACCACTCTCAGCGTGCAATCATCGCTGAGTCGCACTGAGAGCGTGTCTCCGGAACGAAACTGGTAGTGGCGCTCGGAGCCCGGCTCCAGCGGACTTCGCGTGATGGGATCCGCCTCCTGAGGCTGCCCGAGAGCCGCGAAGGCGTAGTGGAAGGGATCACCCAGCGGATCGGCCGCAAAGCGCTCCACCCGCGGCCCGGGGAAGTACTCCGCACGGTCCGGGCCAAGGGTCGGATCCCGGAACCCCGCCCCGAGGACGTGTACGACGGTGGGTTCCTCACGAGACCACCTGAAACGGGCAGTGCGCCCGCCATCCAGCCACGGCCGGTTGCGCCGGTCGCCAGGCAGCTCGAGGGCCATCCGCTCCTGGATCACGGCCGTATACGCGTCGATGTCAAGGCGAGCGGTGTCGCGGGTGGCTTTCGACCCGAGCACAAGTCGACGGGCCGTGTCGTCGAGGTATGCGTCCGGGGCAAGTGCGAAGGGAACGGAGTCGCGAGAGACGGCCTCAGGCGTCTGTGCGGCGACCGTACCGTGCATGCCGGCGGCCACGAACAGGGCGTGGATCGACCGCAACGTCCGCGCGGTGGTGTCGGTCATGGGGAATCGGCCGGCAGGATGCGATACTGGAAGGACACGCCCAGGCTGATACGCGCGCTCGGATCGGCTCGGTCGTCGGATCCGACAGCGGCTTCGGTCGAGATGGTTATGCGGCGGGCGGTCCAACCCACGCCCAATCCGTGCATCAATTCAGAGTTTGTGCCTGGACCGCATTTAGGCACTCGGCCCACCAGGGAGTGGGCCAAAGGCGCCCCTGCACGTCGAGTTCCCGGTCGACGTAGTAGACCCAGACGGACCTCAACCGCCCTCCGCCTAAAACCCGCTCGCATTCGCTCCCGGCCTCCGGCGTCAACACCGTATCCCCACCATAGTGAGTCGCCAACGTCGAATGCTGGAGCATGTCCGAAACTAACACGAATGAGTCGAGGTCTTCGTGCTGTTGCACTAGGTGTGCCATGGTCTCGGCAATGGGTGACTGTGCCGCCTGCTCTCGTTGCCTCAGAGAATCGAGTTCCGATTTCACGCCACGGAGGAACCTCCGAAACTCTATTTCCACCGCTCTGGGGTTCTCATACAGGACGTTCGCCATCGCACCTGGCCTGGGGACGCACCACGACCGTCCACTCTGTTCCGGAATCTGCGCCATCGACTCGGGTAGACCGTATATGGATATTTTTTGCAGAAACGGGGCCTGGATCGTATCGCGCGCCCATAAGTCGATCCGGTCGAACGCGGCCTCCGCGTCCGTCGGCGTGATCTCATCCGACGTATCGATCAGGATCACCGTATGTCCGGGGACGACTACGCCCTCTCGCTTCTGGGGCCACGTCCCCTGGGGGCAATACCCGTCTGCGTAGTGGACACGGAGCCCGTCGGCGTACCACAGCCGATACCCCGCAAAGAACAAACCCAGCACGATGACTACGAGAATGCTCTTCCAGAGCAACGAGGATCCGCCGGCCTCGTCCGATGTCGAACCCATGACTATTCGGCCGCGGCTAGTTCATCGACGATCAATGGTCTGTAGTCGGTCCAGACTCTGTCGATTTCCTTCGTTTGCGCGCTGATGTCCTCGAAGAACGCCTTCTGATCCCTTTCGATCCATTTCCGGATAATGTCGCGCGCTTCGTTGGGCACCTGCACGTCCGCCGGTGTAGCGGGAAAGGATATGTCGATTCCTGCCTTCTCTCTGTGTTCGTCAAGCATCGGCTGATCGATTTTTTCAGCATGTGAGTCGTTGTAGGCGGTTATGAAAAGCGCTTCCACCTGCGCCAGCAGGGACCCCCCTGACCAATTAGCCTTCAGATCCTCTTTGTCGTTAATCGCGTTCTGCCAAGCCCGCTCTAGACCCTCTACCCACCCTGCAACACTAGCCCGGAGGTCCTCGGTCAGCCGCCCCCTGTAGCGCTCGGACAGCGAGTGGTACTCGCTCAGAATCGCCGCCTTTTGGTGGTCAAGCTCGCGTCGCGCACGATGCGGATCTTCCGCCCCGATGAAAGTATATCCCTTGAAGAAACCAAAAACACAGAGCGCGACTCCGAGGCAGAAGAAGAGCAGCGATTCGAATTGCCACGATGACGGAATGTAGGGAATCGCCGACGCCATTTCGGTCGCCGTAGCCATATTCGTTTCGACGGCGCCGCTTATCTGCTGTTCTCTCGCATCGATCAAACGGGCAAACGCCTCACGGTGCCTGCCTACGAGAAGGTTTAGAAGGAGAGCGGCGGCTCCCCATGCGACCAGGCTGCCGTAAAACAGACCGCTCTGGGCCGTACGCCGGCGGAGCGCGGACAACAGCAGTCCTATGCCAGCACCAAGGGCCCCGACGTTGAGGAAAGAGACCACGATGGCGGTGATGAAGGCACCAACGAGGCCGGTGGTCAGTGCGGATGCCAGCAGATAGCTGTTGGCGACGGCCTCTATCGCGATGCAGACGCCGAGAATGGCAGACAGCTTCCACCACTCCTGGGTGGTCGGTTTGCGAGGTCCTTCGGCAACGGAGGTTGCGGGTGAGGGCGAATTATGAAGTCGGTGTCTGTCGGCCCGATTGGCCTGGGCGCGGAGTTGCAGACGCTTCAGCTCGTCCTGGGCATCCATCACGACTTGAGCGGAGCCTTGAGTCCGTTGGAAGGTCCAGCCGTTGTGTGGGACGCCGAGTTGGTTGCGGAGGTGGTCCAGCTTCTCGTTGATGTACTGCGCGCCCTCGGCGCGAAGCTTGGCGATCAGCCTGCGGTGTGCGGCAGTCCATTGGCCACCTGCTTCCCGGGCGTATTGCGCCGGCCAGTTCGGACGCGCGTTCGGATCCTCTATCCAACGGTGGTCATCCTCGTTCAACTCCTCCGGGGCTGCAACGCGGTCTTGGCGATCATCGCGCATGTGGGAGACATCCTTGCGAGCTAAACGAGTGAATCCTTGAACCGCTCCAACATCTCCGCCTAGTTGGGTGCGGTCCGTGGTTGGCACCGCCTACAGCCTTGGTGCCGACTAGATTGGAGGAGCACTGGCTCAACGTCAAGGATGACGGCGATGGCCATGGGCAGGCGACGTCATCCCGGGACTCGCCTTCCCCTTGGCGGGCGTGATCTGGACGCCCGGCAAATGCCCTACTCTTAAGGAGGCGATGGACCGTGACCGAGGGAAACGGAGCGTCGGCCGCGCGCGACACGGCCGCCTACTGGGACACGGTGGCACCGCATCACTGGCGCCTCGAAGACAACTACCTGAACGTGCCGAGCGTGCGTCTGATCCTTGGCGACATTCGCCCACCCGTCATGGTCGTCGGTTCCGGGCAGGGGCTGATCGTCGAGGAGCTTCGGCGTCAGGGGCTGCGATGCGACGGCATCGATCTGAGCGCCGAGATGATGGAATACGCCAGGTTGCGCAGAGGCCTGACCCTGGTTCGCGCGAATGCGACCGCGATGCCGTTCGCTGATGGGACCTATGAGACCGTCATCGTTGCGACCGGCGTAATCGACTTCATGGCCGATGTGCGGCAGATCGAGACGGTCGTGCGCGAAGCGAACCGGATCGTTTCGGGGACGGGCAACGTCTTCGTCGCGTTCTACAGATACAGTGCGGCGCAGCAGCGCTTCCTGACCTCGCTTGGACTCCTTCGGGATGGCACGTTGCACATGCGGTCGGCAATGGTGCTGAGTCGCCTCGGCTTCGGTGCGCTGGTGGCGTGGGTGGCGAAGACGGCCGGGATCAGCACGTTCCAGGCCGTCCTGTTGTGCATCAGCACGGCCCTCGGATCGACGCAACGGGAGCGCGCGGTAGGTCTCGCGATTCGGCGGGTGCTCGCTCAGGCCGGGGATCCCGACGCCTTCATCGAAGCGACGCCGGAGACGCAGCCGTACCGCGACAAGGCGGCGATCGGACGCCTGTTCGACAGCCGGTCATGGTCCCGGCCGAAGACTCCGACGTGGCGGAACTGGTGCGCGAGACCGACGAGGCGATGCTCTCGGCGATTCAGCGGCAGACGCTCGCCATATCGGCCGACGAGGCGGAGAATTCGACTTGTAATCGACTACCTCGGTGTTCATCTTGGTCCATGTACATTACCGTCAGCGCAACGTTCGGCTACCGTGAAACCCAGAAACCACAGTTTCGGCAGCATCAAATGCGGCCTCTCTGACGCTTGCGTCAGATGCAAACGCCGCTTCCTTCCCTCACTACGCCCAGTTGCTGGTCGGCAAGCAGTTGACCAATGATTTGTGCGTCAACCCGGGGGTGAGTGACGTGTACGGACGCCATGGACCTCATTGCGGAGCCAGGACTTGGCCGATGAAGTGTCCGTCTTGCTTCAAGGATGTCCACCGCTTTTCCTGTAACTGCGGTTGCATTGTGTGGTTTGACGAGCTGGGTCAGCCATGGTGGAAACACCACGACTGCAGGCCCACGGACCAGCCCGAGGAATTGGGTAGGCGCGGCAGGATTCGGGCCCTCGACGGCACATGGAGTGTCGAGGTGGAGGTGGTGGACGTGGACGTTGTCGCAGGGAGGAAGAGGTACCAGGTCAAGATCGGCTCCGGCAGACATCCCGTCTGGAAGCGTGAGGCCGACATACACTTCGATGGCTGAACGCTAGTAGAGGCTCGGATGTAGCGCCTCAAGGACGATATTAGACGCGGACACCTAGCAACGCGGAACCGAGATGACTGGATGAGCGTCCGCGGGGTACGCGCCGGTGGGGGGTTTCCCGTTTGAGGTGGATGAGGTGGAGGTGCGGTGAGGGAGTGTCGGGTTGGAGCTATTCCCGCAACAGCTCCGTGATCTCATCCACAGTAAAGGGTGGATCTCGGCGGTGTGCTACTGCGTGGCAGTTGGGGCAGAGCGGCACCAAGTCCTTGGCAGGATTCACGATGTAGCCCTCGCCCACCTTCGCCAGCGGGACAGTATGATGCACTTCAATAAAACCGTCAGCCACTTCGCCGTATACGCTCCCAAACTCCAAGCCACAAGCCAGACACGCCGTCCCGTGAATGGCGATCGCCGCCGTCCGATTGCGGCGATCCCGTTCGTACCTGACTGTTCGCGTGACCTTCGCAGCACCTTCCCTGAACCCCTCAAGGGCTTCTCCGCTCGGAGTCTCCTGCGCCTCCAACGGCGCGATCGCAAGGAGTGCTGCCACGAACCTTCTTGTCCACCGCCGAATCATCCCCAGTTCCTCAGCGGTTGCGGCTCCGTCAAATCCCGGCAGCCGCTTGCTCATTCTCAGCTCGATACGCTTCCAACCTTTCCCCCAGAGGGACTCGTCGTCGAACTGTACTGCGTTGTCGTTGACCCCGAACTGGACGGTCGCGCCACGCGCAACACTCTCCTCGAGTATCGTCCGAAACGTGTTCCGGCCGGCCTCCTTCGATTCACCCATCGCCCGAACTAACTCTCCAGCGAATCTCTGAAGCTCGACCGAGAGCCTCAGGCGTCGCCACGTCATCTGTACCTTGACGTCGAAACCGTGTCCCTCCGGAACTGCGGCAGGGGTCAGGCGAATCCATCGATCACCGTTAGACTCCGTCCCCGCATGCCCATGGAATTCCATACCCACATCACGTGAGATCCGTTGTGCAAGCTGAGTGTGCCCCGCCACGGTCATCAAGCCACCTCTTCGTCCAGTACCGGTTCCGGCAGCGCTTCGGCTAGCTTACGAAGTATCCTGGACACTTCATACCGCATGTCCTTAAAGGCCTCTTCTGTTGCGTCAGCCGTCGTGCTCAGTTCAGCCACACACAATGCCCACAACAAGGCGTCGAGGCCTTGGATCGTGACACTTCGATTGAGATTCGGAAAGTACATTCTTTGATAGTAGGCATGCTGCGTGTTTATCCTCACGGCCCTATGTCCCTCGATGATACCGGGCTCGAACAGCATACCATCCAACACATCATCTGCTGGTTGGACATACACCTCGCCCGGTCTGCTCGGTGACGTAATCCTTAGCCTCATCTTGTACTGCCCGCGTGCGTTCGAAACAGTCACCTCACCCATTTCTCGGTTGGTCACCTCTACCCGCGGTCCACCCACAACCGCTTCCTTGTTGCCAATCGCTCTGTTGGAGCCATCATGAGCGCCTCGGGCTTTCTCCTTCGAAACCTTCCTCACTCCGTGTCGATAGCGACGATCCGCCTCCCGCCGCGGCGCGGGCAAGAAACTGTCCCTCAGCCACTTCACGAGATCGTCGTTTAGCAGGATCTGCGACTTCTTGACGTCGAGATGGAATGCTTGGTCCAAACGATGGTCGAACGAGAACTCCACCCGTAGCAGTGAGAAGTGGGGTTCCGCTTTGAACATTTTCAGCCAGCTACCGGCGTGTATGAGCCTCTGCTCACGATAGATATACATGCCTTGCCGATTCGAGCCGAGCTTTGCCGCCTTGGCCCTTTGAGTGGACGGAAAATCAGCACGCCGTGGAAGGATGAAAGCGCGAACAACGAATTCGGCCTCGGATTCCTTCCCGTCTTCTTCGAGAATTACCGCCTTCTTGTCCTCTACGGCGAGGTCGGAAAGGTCCTTTTGAAAAGGATCCCAAGGCACCACAGACCGACCATTCAGGATGATCTTCAGATCTCGCGCTCGGTCGTCGCGATCGTCGAGAAACCGTTCAAAGGTCATTTCCAAGTGTTCGCGCAGGTCATTGCACTTCTTTGTAAGAGCTTTTTGATGGTGAAAGCCACCAGGAGTCTTATATTGTCGTAGAAGACGGTCCACCTTGTCCCAGACAACGACAGTGCCAGACCCATTTCCTGCGACAGCGTTCAAACGTCTTACAGCCTCCGAGTCGGGATCGTCCGATTCTTGGAGAAGCCATCTGTTCCTGTTGGTCACGTGATCCAAGTCCCACGTCGCCATTACTGGGCTTAATCCCTCCCCGGCTCTAGAAACCACAGACAGGCGCCTGCAGAAGGCAGTTGATGCAGTCTTGAGACCGAGGCCAAACTTACCAAGGCTGGCCGGATCACGGCGCTTGGGCGATCCGTAGGTCATCGCCCTCTTGAGTTCACGCCGGTCCATTCCACAGCCATCGTCGGTGATCGTCAGATGCACGTGACCCTGGAAGTCCAACATCACTTGAATGTCCACTACCTCCGCGGCAGCAGCGATGGAGTTGTCTACCAGATCCGCTACGGCGGTCTCAAAGGTGTACCCGGTGTCGCGAAGTCCCTCTATGGTTCGGGCCGGATCCGGGATCAATTCTACGTCTCTCACAGAACTCATTGACAGCATTCTCCTTGCTCACAAGTCGATGATTGTCCATCGGTCGCCCAGCCGAAGAACAGGTCGACCCGGCTCGCGAACGGTAGTGGACAGGTCGTGATGACGCCTGTACGAGATCGAGTATGACCCGCTCGGCGCGCGTCGCAGTATCACGGCGTCACCGCTAGTAAGCGCAGCTTCGCGCATGTATCGTGTCATCCGCGTCAGACGGTATTCGTTTCGTGTACCCCCGAAAAAACGATTGTTGTAGTAGATGAACGCGAACTCCCACTCCTTACCTGAGTCGTCATCGAATAAGAGATGAACCCGAGGATTCTTGATGCCGGCATCAAGAGTTGGAAAGAAGTCGAGCAGTTCGGGCCGTTTCGGAATCAAGAGCCCGGCCTGGTGGCCGCCGGTTTCGCCGACATCGTTTGCGCTCAGTACCTTGGAAATCGTCATCTCCGTCATTTACTCTCGCCTCCCGGAAAGCGGTGACTGGTTAAGTGCGGTCAGTATGTCCTGGTAATCGGCCTCATCACCCTCTACTCCTACCACCGCCGTCGCTGCAACTCGGCGCTTCCGTTGTAAGCGTTGGTCGATTGCATCCTCAACGGTCTCCGCGAAGAGCAGTCGGCGCACCGTAACAGGACGGGTCTGGCCACGCCGATGAACTCGGGCCGTCGCTTGATCCTCAACGGCCGGGTTCCATTCAGGATTGTAATGAATCACGTGATTGGCGGAAGTAATGTTCAATCCTGTGCCTCCAGCGCGGGGATTCAGAACGAGGATGCCTGCGCCGGGATGCTGTTCAAATCGGTCCAGGAGTGAGGCGGTCCTACTTCGTTGGACAGTCCGAGGGCAAAGTTAAGGTGTATTCCGAGTGGTTGTGAGAGCCCTCGGCAGCTCTGGTTTTCTGTTCTGTCCGGACGCGTCTGCCGGTCCCCGTTTTCCGCTTGGGGAGGTCGG
>JAJEBS010000024.1 GCA_022822425.1 Gemmatimonadota bacterium
TCCCGCGGAAGCGGGAATCCAGGGGTGGGGAGGGGCCGACCGGTCGTGTCTCCCCGCTACCCCACCCCTGGATTTCCGCTTCCGCGGGAATGACGGAGAGTGGGGCGGGAATGACGTATCCGGTACGTCCCTGCCTGGTACGTCCCTGCCCGGTACGTCCCTGCCCGGTACATCCCTGCTTCGCGAGTCTTGAAACGGTCTGTCGTGCGTGAATGACGACGCGGGTGCCATTGCCATCCCCGTAATCAAGTGCAGTTTTGCCACAGCTTGGCGCGGGAGCCGGACGGGCTTGGGGAAGAAGCGCCGCACCAGCGGGCGCAGGCGCACCCGGCGCGGCCTCGGCGACGGAACCTCTTCCAGGGGTTCCCAAGTGAAGCGTGCCTCGGGAAGGTGCCCGGCGCGCGGCCGTGCCCGCAGCAGCGCGTTGTCGCCGAAGCGCGCCCGCAGCCGTGCCAGGGCGCGGTTGGCGTCGTCGTGGTCGCGCGCGGAGGCGCCGCGGAAAAGTTCTCCCTGCCGCGCGTCGGGAGAAGCTCCCTGGAGCTCCATGACGATCTCCGTCACCCCGGCCGTCAGCGCCGTGGCCTCCAGGCGCAGCCGCAAGAGGTCCAGGATCTGCGCCCGGTCCAGGGTGGGTCGGGCCGGCCGCAGGGTCTCGGCTTTCTCCGACTTGTCGTCCAGGCGGAGGTGGAGGAGGAGGGCGGTCATCACCTCGTGGCGCTGCTTCAGCGCGTCGAGCAGCGGCTCCAGCAACTCCTCCATGAGCACCGCCAGCCGCTGTCGGTCGCTCTCCGGGTAGTCCAGGAAGACCCCCGCGGTGTCGGGCTCGAAGGGCGTCTCGGGGTGGAGCGGGCTCCACAGGTCGCCGGCGGCCAGCCGGTGGAGCCGGTGGGCTTCCCGCCCCAGGCGCGAGCGCACCTGGGAGGCGGGCAGGTCCAGGAAGCCGCCCAGGGTGTGGATGCCGAGGCGGGCCAGGAGGTCGCGGACCTTGGGAGCGAAGTCGAGCCGGTCAAGCCGGACGCCGCGGACATGGTCGTGCTCCTCCCCGGGCGTGTGGAAGACCACGATCCGGTCACACGTCTTGGCCGCGGCGTAGCTGCCGAAGCGGGAGAACCCCACGGCCACGGCGTTGTGGAGGCCGGCGCCGGCGAGGTCGCGGTGGATGAGCCCGGCCCATTCCTCCAGGCGGGGATGGAGCAGGGAAAGGCCCGAGGCCTCGAGCCAGAACACCCCGGGCTCGTCGCGGGAGGGCTCCAACTCCGCGGCGAAGCGTCGCAGCCGCGGCAGCAGCTCGGCCACGGCCCTGTCGATGGCCGCGCGGGAAATGACGCCCGCCCGGAGATGGCGCGAGAGCGCGAGTCCCGCGCCGTAGCGCATGCCCGGGAGGATGCCCGTGGCGCGTGCATGGGAGTTCACCCAGAGGACGGTCCCCTGGGCCTTGTCCTGGTCCACCACCGCGGCGGGATGGTCCTTCCAGTCCGGGTGGTCCCGCAGCAGCAGTTGCAGGGGAAACGCCGCGACGTCAACACAGGCCATCCGTTCCACGGCACGACTCCGTGTGGCTCCATCCCGGTGCGCCGCGCTTGTCCTTGACCACGCGGATTTCCCAGTCGAACAGGCTGAAGGCGGTCCTGGTGATGCGGCCCTCGCCGTGCAGCGACACCAGCGGCCCCAGCGACGGCGCTCCCCGCTTCTTGCGGGTGAGGCAGAGGAGCGCCGCGTGGTGCTTCCGGGCCAGCGCCGCCAGCCGGCTCTGGACCGCCATGTGCATCCGCGCTTCGGCCTTGAGGTCCAGCACCACCAGCCCGAACGCCCCGGAGCGCAGCAGTTGGTCGGCGGCGCGGGACGCGGCCAGGGCGTCGGGGACGCGCACCACCGGCAGGGCGTCGAGGTCGATGCCCCACTCCACCAGGTCCGGCGGGAAGAAGATCGAGTTGCCGAAGCCGATCCACGCCGCGGGCTCGCCGCGCTGCTGGGCCTGGAGGATCAGGCAGGCCGCGGCCGTGAGGGCAGGGGCTGCCCCCGAGTCCGAGATCTCCGTGAGGCGTCCCGCCAGCAGGGAGAGGTTCCAGGCCCGCGGCGTCTCGCGGACGGACCGGTGCCGCGTCGCGCCGGGGGCAGGGGCGACACCCGAAGCCGCCATCCGGTCGCGCGCTGGAAGCGGCATCCGTTCGTGAGTCTTTTCGGCGAAAACGTCCATGAAAGCCCTCTGTATCCCTTAACAGGCAAAGGATCGGGCGCTGGAAACCACACCGCCCCGGATTCCGCGCCCGCGACGCCCTTCGAGTTCACCCCTCCAGGTAACGCCTCACCTCCACCACCTTGCCCAGGATGGTGCATTCGTCGCCCCGGGGAAGGATGGGCGTGAAGGCCGGGTTCTCCGGATGCAATTCGATCCCGTTCCCGCGCAGGCGCAGCCTCTTGATGGTGGCCTCGTCCCCCACCAGGGCCACGACGATGTCCCCCGAGGCGGATTCCCCCTGCTGCCGCACGATGACGATGTCGCCCGGAAGGATGCCCGCCCCGGTCATGCTCTCGCCCTGGACCCGGAGCCCGAACAACTCCTCCGAGCCCCGCGACTGCACCGGGAGGTACCCCTCGCACTCCTCGATGGCCGCCCGCAGCCCGCCCGCCTGCACCCGCCCCAGCAGCGGAACGAACAGCGTCCCCGGCTCCTGGGGCAGGCGATAACCCCGTGATTTTCCGTGCGTCTTGACCAGCCGCCCTTCCGCCACCAGCCGCTCCAGGTGCTCCCGCGCCGTCTGCACCGCCCTGAACCGGAACGCCTCCTGCACCTCCCGCACCGTCGGCGGCAACTCCTCCAGAATCCGCCTGCGCACGAACCGATAAACCTTTTCCCGGGTCTCTCCCGGTGGCGTGAAAGGTGTCATGAAGGTGTGTATGCCAGACTTTTGTCTGGTATACAAGGCAAATTAGTCCATATCGAGGTGCCTTGCCAATCCGTACTTCAGGTGTAGAATGGGACGATGTCCAAGGTCGTTCAATCCGTTCTCGTCGAGGCGTTGCGCCTCGACCTCCATGCACGCGCCGAATTGGCCGCTGAACTCCTGAAGAGTCTGGACGGTCCCGAGGATCCGGGTGCCGAAGCTGCCTGGGCCGCGGAAATTGAGCGGCGGGTCGCGGCCATCGAGGCCGGGACGGTTGAGCTCGAACCTTGGGAAAACGTCAAGCGCCGGATCGAGAGCGAGATTCTCGGTCGGTGAATATCCTTACAAGCGCACCTGCGGCCGAGGAGTTGCACGAAGCGGTTCGGTGGTACGAAACCCAGCGAACGGGGCTCGGCGGTGAGTTGCTGAACGCGGTCAACGCAGCCTTGTCCCGCATTAACGCTCATCCCGAAATCGGAACGGTAATCTCGAAGGACGGCCACACGCGCCGGATCCTGGTCACCGCATTCCCATATCAAGTGGTCTACCGCCTCAAGCCAGATGAGATCATCATCGTGGCCGTGGCTCACTTGAGACGGCGGCCGGGTTACTGGATGCAGCGGAATTGATGTGGAAGCTACCAAAAACTCCGTGCCGTGCTCCAAGACCTACAGAGGGTGGCATAAAACTCCCGTGGCATTACTCCACGGCGTCCCCCGATTCGCACCCCGCGTCCCGATCTGCTAAAAAAATCTGTCCATTCGGCTACGGCAGCCATCCCCAAACCCTGAACATTGCAGTGAACAGTCCGGCCTGAAAGGTGCAGCGTGATCGAGATCGAGGGTCTCACCCGAAAGTACGGTGATCTGGTGGCGGTGGACGACGTCTCGTTTTCCATCGGCAAGGGGGAGGTGGTGGGTCTTCTGGGCCACAACGGCGCCGGCAAGACCACCATCATGCGGATGCTGACGGGGTACATCGAGCCCACGGCGGGGTCGGTGGTTATCGACGGCCTGCCGGTTTCCGAGCAGCGCCTGAGAATCCAGCGCAGGCTGGGGTACCTGTCGGAGAACGCGCCGCTCTACCCGGACATGTCGGTGGTGCGCTACCTGGAGTACGTGGCGGACCTGCGCGGGGTGGCGCGCGCGGACCGGCCGGCGGCGCTCCGGCTGGCGCTGGAGCGGACGTGGCTGGCGGACCGGGCGCTGGACCCGGTGGCGACGCTGTCCAAGGGCTACAAGCAGCGGCTGGGGGTGGCCCAGGCCATCGTGCACGAGCCGGAGATCCTGATTCTGGACGAGCCCACCAACGGCCTGGATCCGGCGCAGATCTTCCAGATGCGCTCGCTGGTGGGCGATCTGAGCCGGAACGCCACCATCATCGTTTCCACGCACGTCCTCCAGGAGGTGGAGGCGGTGTGCGAGCGCGTGATCATCATGGTGCAGGGGCGCATCGCGATGGATGCCCGGCTGAGCGAGTTGCGGCAGTCCAACCGGCTGGTGGTGGGGCTGGGCAACCCCGCCGATGACGCGGCCGACCGGCTGGGAGAGATTCCAGGTGTGGCCGCGGTCGCCCCGGCGGAGGGGCCGCGAGGAGAGAGCTACGGCCTCGACCTGGATGCGCCGATGGACGAGGTGGCCCCCGGCGTGGCGCGGGCGGCGGTGGAAGGCGGCTGGGACCTCTACCGCCTGAGCGAGCAGGCGCGCACCCTGGAGACCGTGTTCCGCGAAGTGTCGGAGAGGGGCAGCCATGGCGGGTAGCATCTGGAGCATCGCCAAGAAGGAGTTTTCCACCTACTTCGCCTCCCCGGTGGCGTTCATCTTCCTGGGGACGTTCTCGGCGGTGTGCCTGTTCATTTTCTTCTGGGTGGAGCAGTTCTTCTCGCGCAACATCGGCGACGTGCGGCCGCTGTTCGAATGGATGCCGATCCTGCTGATCTTTCTGAGCGCCGCGCTGACCATGAAGATGTGGAGCGAGGAACGGCGCATGGAGACCCTGGAGTTCCTCTTCACCATGCCGGTGAAGACGCTCCACCTGGTGCTCGGCAAGTTCCTCGCGTGCATGGGGCTGGTGGCCATCGCGCTGGCGCTCACCGTGGGCGTGCCCGCGACCGTGTCGTTCATGGGCCCCCTGGACTGGGGTCCCGTGCTTGGGGCCTACATCGCGTCGCTGCTGCTGGCGGCGGCCTACTGCTCCATCGGCCTGTACGTCAGCGCGCGCAACGAGAGCCAGATCGCGAGCCTCATCCTCACCACGGTGATCGGCTTCGTCTTCTATCTCCTGGGTTCCTTGACCTTTGGTTCCCTGGTGGGCCACGAATGGGCGGAATACCTGGGTCTGGCGGCCACGGGGGTGCGCTTCGAGTCCATTACGCGGGGCATCCTGGACCTCCGGGACATCTACTACTACGTCAGCTTGGTGGGCGTCTTCCTCGCCCTGAACGTCTTCTCCCTGGAACGGCTGCGCTGGTCCAGGGAAGGGCAGAAGCCGCGCCACCGGGCGTGGCGGCTCGCCACCGCCCTGGTCATCGCCAACTTCGTGCTGGCCAATTTCTGGCTGCAACGCGGCGTGACGGTGCGCGCGGACCTCACCGCGGACCGGGACTACTCCATCTCCCAAGCCACTCGCGATCTCGTCGCCCAATTGCAGGAGCCGCTGCTCATCCGCGGCTACTTCAGCGGCCGGACGCACCCGTTGCTGACTCCCTTGATCCCGAGGATACGCGACACCATCCGCGAGATCGAGTCCATCGGCGGCGACCGCGTGCGCGCCGAGTTCGTGGATCCGCGGGAAGAGCCCGGTGTGGAGGAGGAAGCCAACCAGCGCTACAACATCCGTCCGACCCCCTTCCGCACGGTCGACCGTTATCAGAACTCGCTGGTCAACTCCTACTTCGACCTCTTGCTCCAGTACGGCGACAAGCACGTGGTGCTGCGTTTCACGGACCTGATCGAGGTGATGGGCGGCAGGACGGGAACGCGGGTGCGCCTGCGCAACCTCGAGTACGACCTCGCCCGCGGTATCAAGAAGGTGCTGTACGGCTTCCAGGACATCGGCGCGCTCTTCGCGGGCATCGATCAGCCCGTGGAATTCGAGGCGTATGTCTCGCCCGCGGACAAGTTGCCCGAGTCCATGGCGGTGTTCCGCAGGCAGTTGCTGATCTCGCTGAGGGAGCTGCGCAAGGAGTCGGACGGGAAGCTCAAGTACGCCGTCGTCGATCCCGAGGCGGAGGGCGGCGCCGTGGCGCGGCAGCTCGCGGAGCGTCACGGGTTTCGCCCCATGACCCTGGGCCCCCTCGATCCCAAGAAGTTCTACTTCTACATGCTCATGAAGAACAACGGCACCACGGTGCAGGTGCCCCTGCCGGAGAAGCTCAACCAGGAGGCCATCCGGCGCAGCATCGAGGGGGCGCTCCGGCGCCTGGCGCCGGGCTTCATCAAGACCATCGGCATCAGCGTGCCGCCGCTCCGGCCGCCGCAGCAGCCGGGGATGCGTCCCCGGCCTCCGGAGCGCGGGTTCCGGTTCCTGGCGCAGAAGCTGCAGGAGAACTACCGCGTCCAGTTGGTGGACATGAAGTCCGGCGTCGTGCCGGACAACGTGGACCTCTTGCTGCTGGCGGCGCCCGCGGACTTCACGGCCAGGCAGCGGTTCGCGGTGGACCAGTTCCTCATGAAGGGCGGCTCCGTGGCGCTCCTGACCTCGCCCTATGCCGTCACGCAGACCCGGGCCGGCCTGGCCGCCAAGGCCCATGCCTCGGGTCTCGAACCGTTGCTTGAGCACTACGGCGTCACCGTGCGAAAGACCCTGGTGCTGGATCCCCAGAACGAGCCTTTCCCGGTGACGGTGAACCGCAAGGTGGGCAACTTCACGGTGCGGGAGATCCAGCTCGTGCCCTATCCTTATTTCGTCGACGTGCGGGGCCGGGGCCTCAACGAAGACAATCCCATCACCGCCCGGCTGCCCCAGTTGACCCTGAGTTGGGCGTCGCCGCTGTCGCTTCCCGACGACGAGGCCGGGGGCGTCCGCGCGACGCCGCTGCTCGCCAGCTCCGGCGAGTCCTGGGTGTCCGATTCCCTGAAGGTGCACCCCGACTACAAGGTCCACCCCAAGCTGGGGTTCGAGCGCGAGGGGCAGCCCGGGACGCAGGTGCTGGCCGCGGTGGTGGAAGGGGTCTTCCGCTCCTATTTCGCGGACAAGGAGTCGCCGTTGCTGGCCCGGGACGAGGATGAGAAGCCGGAGGGGACGGCGGCCGAAGAACCCGCGCGGGAATCGGCCGAAGAGGAGCCTGAGCCGGTGGTGACGGGTCTGATCGACAAATCGGCGGAATCGGCGCGCATCATCCTTGTCGGTTCCAACGACGCGTTCGCCGACCAGACGCTGCAGCTCTCCCGTGCGGCGGCCAACGACCGCTTCGTCAACTCGTTGCAGTTCATGGAGAACGTCGTGGACTGGGCGCTGGAGGACCGGGCGCTGCTGTCCATCCGCAGCCGCGCCCGTTTCGCGCGCACGCTGGTCCCCATGACGCGGGAGCGGAAGGCGTTCTGGGAGTATCTCAACTACGCTCTGGTGCTGGCGGGTCTCGCGCTGGTCTACGGCGGGCACCGCTACCACTTGCGCCGCGCGCGGGACCGGTACCACTGGATGTTGACGGTCTGATGTGCTTGTCGAGGAACCCCGGAGGGAGTGACGTGCGCCCTTCGACTCCGCGACGCTTTGCGTCGCTATGCTCCGGACGAACGGTTGTAGTGTCTTTCTTCCGTTGGTCCTTCAGGGAAGGGTTTTCAGGGTGAGTCGATCGATCAAGTTCCTGCTCCTGTTGCTGGTTCTTCAAGCGGGACTCGTGGCGTGGGTCCACCTGGAGGGGGACGCGCCCGATCCGTTCAAGGCCGACACACCGCTTGTGGCCGTGGACGTGGACAGCGCGGATACGGTCACCATCGAGCAGCCGGGGGAGCGTTTGTTGCGCCTGACGCGCAAGGGGGACCAGTGGGTCTTGCCGGACAAGAGCGATTTCCCCGTAATGCCCGCGAAGTTCGAGCAGTTCACGGACAAGCTCTTCGACGCCAGGCGGTCGTGGCCGGTGGGGCAGACGATGGTGGCGGCCCGGCAGTTCAAGGTGACGATGGACGCGTTCGAGAGGCGTGTACGCTTCCTCAAGGGTGAGGCCGTGCTGGGCGACGTCTTCCTGGGCTCGTCTCCGGGCTTCCGCAAGGTCCACGCGCGCCTCGACGGCGACGAGCATACCTACGCCATCGATTTCAACGCCTTCGACGCGCCGGCGGTCCCGAGCCAGTGGTACGACACGGAGGCGCTCAAGACGCCGGTGGAGGACATCGCGCGCATCGACATGGGAGGCTTCGCGCTGAAGGCCGAGGACGGGGAGTTCCAGGTGGAGAACCTGCGCGAGAACGAGCAGACCGATGTCGAGCCCGTGCAGGAGATGGTCGAACGGGTCTCCGAGGTGGCCTTCACGGACGTGCTTGGCGATGACGGCCGGGCGCGGTTCGACGCCGGCAAGCCGGTGGTGCGGTACATCATCGAGATCAAGGAAGGCGAGCCCATCGAGCATAGCGTGGTCGCCCCGGAGGAGAGCAATCGCTACATCCTGAAGAGTTCCGCGCAACCCTATTACTTCGAGGTGGAGAAGGAGCGGTTCGACAAGCTGCGTGACACGAGCCGCGTGCGGGTGGTCAAGGGCGTGGACGCGGGTTGACAGCGGCGGCCGATCCTCGGATACTCTTGATTTCCATGGGGCGGAGAGCCCGCTCCCTGCGAATGCAACAGCAATCACGCCCGGCGTAGTCAAGGGAGGAGACACCATGAGCGCACGTCCCATGCCGACACAGGAAACGGAGCAATCCTCCGCCAAGCGTTTCATCGCGGCGGTCCGGCAACTGCACGCCGACGAGCCCGACGTGGACCAGCGCTGGGAGAAGATGGGCTCGCTGCTGAGCGAGCTCCTGGCGGACCCCAGCGTGAAGGCGCAGTCCGAGCAGTGGCCGTCCTGTGACCAGGGCGGGCTGACCGCGGCCGAGGGCGGGCAGCGGGCGCAGAACCTTCTCCTGTACGAAGACCCGGACCACGGCTTCGTCATCAACGGGCTGGTGAAGGCGCCGGGCACGCGCACCAGCATCCACGACCACGCGCACAACTGGACGCTGTACGGCGTGCTCGACGGCAATGAGACCATCGAGCGCTACGAGCGGCTGGACGACGGCTCCAAGCCGGACTACGCGGAAGTGCGCAAGACCGAGAACGCCGAGGTGGGACCCGGCAAGATCGACCTCGTGCGGCCGTGGCAGATCCACGCGGAGCAGAGCGGCGAGGAGCGTACCGTCGCCATCATCGTGCGCGCCGAGAAGCCGGGTACGTTCCTGCAGGGAAGGTACGATCCGGAGACCCGCAAGTACTGGCAGGGATACGGACCCACCCAGATACCCTGCGACTTCGAATAGTTCCAAGCGGGCGGGGCACGAGGAGGGCCATTGTAAACAGACAGGCATCTGCGTCCGGAATCCGGTTCTTGGCCGACTGCGGCAACCGAAAAGCGAAGGATTTCGGACACCATGGCCCTGAATTTGACAAACTGGTTTACGTCGGCTACCCTAAGCCAATGCTTTTGAAGGAGTTCCGCATGACAGGCGGCCGGGTGGTCCTGGCGAGTCTTCTCCTACTCCTTTGCAGCAGCCTGCTCTACGCGCCGGAAGCCTCGGCGCGCACAGGGGCTTCCACTCAAGCGGATCCGTTCGCCATACCCGCGGGGCTCGAGCCTGCCGTCAAGTTCTGGAAGGCGATTTTTCTCGACTACGACTCCACCCAACTCGTGTTCTTCGATCCCCGGAACATGTCGAGGATACACGAGGTGGTCGAAGTCAGGCCGAACGCCAGTACCCGGAGGGTGTTTCGTTCGGTGCGCGCGCGTCTCCAGCGGCGCGGCATCCCGTCGAGTCGCATCAGGGCGCAACGCGGCATCCGCGAGCGTTTCGAGGGAGGGGTGCGTCGGTCGGGACGTTACCTGGAGCACATGCGCAAGGTCTTCGCCGGTCGCGGACTTCCGGTGGAGTTGACCTACCTGCCCCTCGTGGAGTCGTCGTTCAGGAACGACGCGCGTTCGTTTCGGGGCGCCGTGGGCATGTGGCAGTTCATGCCCCGCACGGGACGGCGGTACTTGCGGGTGACACGGCTCGTGGACGAGCGCAGGGACCCGATGGAGGCGACCCGAGCGGCGGCGCGCCTCTTGCAGGAGAACTACCGGGAACTCCGGACCTGGCCATTGGCGGTGACCGCCTACAACCACGGGCGCGCCGGCATGAAGAGGGCGGTGCGGCGAGTCGGCACGCGGGATATCGTCGAGATCATTCGCCGCTACCGCAGCCGCACCTTCAAGTTCGCATCCAAGAACTTCTACGCGGAGTTTCTCGCGGCCGTGCACATCATGCGCGAAGTCGAGCGGCATCTGCCCCACGTCCGTTTCGACCCACTGGTGCACCTGGAGGAGATCAGCCTCACGAAACGCGTATCGGTGTCCACGCTGCTCCGCCGCAGCCGGGTGTCGCGGGCGGAGTTCCTCAAGTGGAATCCCGCGTTGAGCCGTCGCGCCGCGTGGCTGCCGAAGGGCTACCGTCTCAAGGCGCCGGAATTGCAGGGTGAATGGTTCCGCAAGGCATTGGCGGGCATCGGGCCGATGTCGTCTTTCCCGCACCATGTGGTCAGTCGGGGTGACACGCTCTCCGAGATCGCCAGAGTCTACGGCACGTCGGCGAACGCGATCCAGGCCATCAACGACTTGAGGAGTCCCCACCGCTTGCTTGTCGGGCAGCGACTGGAGATCCCGCGGCGGTCATCGGCCAGGTCACGCGAGGCGGAGCGGTCGGTCCGGGTGGTGGACAAGCCTCGGGTGGCAGCCAAGCGCCGGGTTGTAAAGACGCGACAGGTGGCGGACGTGTCCCGTGAAAAGGGGAGTGCGCACCACGTCGTGAAGCGCGGCGATACGCTGTGGGAAATTGCCCGACTCCACGGGACAACGGCGCGTGCGATCCGAAGAGCCAACGGCGTTCAGAGCGTCCGGCGTTTGCGCGTGGGACAACGGTTGGAGATACCGGGCACCAAGAAAGTCGCGAAGCAAAGGCGTCTGTACCACCGCGTGCGTCCGGGGGAGACGCTTTCCGCCATCGCCGACCGCTACCGGGTGTCGCTTGCGGCCCTCCAGCGCGCCAACGGCATTCGCAACCGGCACCGGATACGCGCCGGCCAGCGCCTCAGAATCCCCGGAACGCAGTCCTGACCCGACGCGGGCGGTCCGGCACGGCCGCGCCCGACCTTGGAACCGTCCCACGGGTTCGCGCGCGCCGTCCATGCGCCCGTTACACCCTGCCCAGCGATGCGATATAATCGTCGGAGACCATGTACCAGAGCCTTCTTCAGGCCACGGCAGGTTTCTACCTGCTGGCGACCGGCGCATTCATCCTCCACCTGTTTTCCCAGCGGGAGTCGTTTTCCCGCGCGGGGCAGTGGCTCCTGCTCGCCGGCTTCGTCGGCCATGCGGTAAAGTTCGTCTTCCTTTTCAATGACGCGGGCTTCCCCGCCCTGGCCCAGACCGCGGCCACGCATTCGTTCTACGGCTGGCTCATGGTGGGCGTCTACCTCACCGTGCAGCTCCAGTACCGGCTTCCCATCCTGGGAGGCTTCGTCGCCCCGCTGGCGTTTCTCATGTCGCTGCGTTCCATCGCGTTGGGAGAGCCGGGTCTGGAGACGCCGCCGGCGCTGCTCACCTACTGGCTGCCGCTGCACGTGACGCTGGCGCTTCTGGGGAACGCGGTCTTCGCCCTGGCCTTCGCGGTGAGCGTCGTCTACCTGGTGGTCCGGCGACAGCTCAAGCAGAAGCGCATGAGCGGGCTGAGCCGAACCGTGCCGGCGCTGGAGACCCTGGACCGTCTCAACAAGATCTTCCTGGTGTGGGGCTTCCCTTTCATGACCCTGGGCATCCTCACCGGCAGCGTGTGGGCGCACGCGCAGTGGGGCAACTTCTGGTCCTGGGATCCGCGCCAGATCACCTCCGCGCTGACGTGGCTGCTGTATGGCATCCTGCTCCACGGCCGGCTGACGGCCGGCTGGCGCGGGCGCAAGGCAGCGGTCTGGACCATCGCCGGATTCCTCATCGTTCTGGGCTACTTCCTCTGGGGCGATGCCTTCTTCCTGAGCCGGCACGGAGGCCGCTTTGAGTGAGCCGGCGCACCCTGTTCCGCACCAGATCCTCGTGGTCGGCGTGAACCACCGCACCGCGCCCGTGGAGCTGCGTGAGCAGCTCGCGTTTCCGGCCCAGCACGTCGACGGCGCCTTGCAGGACCTGCTGACGCTGCCGTCGGTGGACGAGGGGGTGATCCTGTCCACGTGCAACCGGGTGGAAGTGGTGGCGGTGGCGCGGGACGGCAATGCCGGAGTCGCCGAGATCGAGGACTTTCTCAAGCGGCAGCCCGACGTCCACCTGAAACCCACCCGGGACCATCTCTACCACCACGCGCGGAAGAACGCCGTGCGGCACGTTTTCCGCGTGGCCTCCAGCCTCGACTCCATGGTCGTGGGCGAGCCCCAGATCCTCGGTCAATTGAAGGAATACTACGCCATCGCGCAGCAGGCCGGCACCGTCGGCAGCATCCTCCACCGGCTGTTCCATCGCTCCTTCGCCGTGGCCAAGCGGGTGCGGCAGGACACGGGCATCGCCAACCGGCCGGTGTCCGTGGGCTCGGTGGCGGTGGACCTGGCCAGGCGCATCTTCGACAGGCTCGAGGAAAAGACCGTCATGGTCATCGGCTCCGGCGCCATGGGCGAAGCGCTCGTGCGCCACTTGGTGGAGAACGGCGTGCGCAGCCTGATGATCACCAACCGCACCTTCGAGAGGGCGGTGGAGCTGGCGGACCGTTTCGAGGCCAGTCCCATCCGTTTCGAGGACTACGGTCGCTATCTCAGGCTGGCGGACGTGATCATCGGCTCGGTGGAGTCGGAGGAGGCGCTGATGACGCGCGATACCGCGGCGGAGGTGCTGCGGGAGCGCAAGCAGGACAACATGTTCCTCATCGACCTCGGCGTGCCCCGGAACTTCGACCCGCTCATCAACGACCTGGACAACGTCTACCTCTATCACGTCGACGACCTCGCGGACGTGGCGCGGGAGAACCTGCGGGGGCGGGAAAGCGAGGCGGACAAGGGAGAGGAGATCGTCGACCAGGAGGTGGAGGCGTTCCATCGGTGGCTGACGTCCCTGGATCAGGTCCCCACCATCGTGGCGCTCAAGCGGAAGCTCGATGAGATCCGGCAGGGCGAACTCAGGAAGTCGCTGGAATCGAGCCTCAAGGACGTGTCCGAGCGGGAGCGCAAGGCCATCGAGGACCTCACCGCGGCCATGATCAACAAGATCCTTCACGCGCCCCTCACGCGGCTCAAGCAGCGGCCCGGCGGCGACGCGGACTACGACGATGCCCTTCGGGCGCTGTTCGACCTGGACGAAGAGCCGGGGCAGGGACGTCCCCCCGAGGCCGACCAGGACGAGGAACAGTTGCCGGCGCGCCTTCCCGAGGGCCGACCAGGACGAGGAACAGTTGCCAGCGCGCCTTCCCGACGCCGACCTGGATGAGGATCAGTTGCCGGCGCGTCCCCCCGAAACGTCATTCCCGCGAAAGCGGGAATCCAGGGGCGGAGAGGGGTGACGCGGGCCGGAAAGGCACCGCGACCACGCCATGAACAGATTTCGCATCGGTACCCGGCGCAGCCCGCTGGCCCTGGTCCAGGCGGAATGGGTCCAAGACCGCATCCGCGAGCACCATCCGCTGGCGGCGGTGGAGATCGTGCCCATCCGCACCAGCGGCGATCGTTTCCAGAACGTCCCCATCGAGCAGATCGGCGCCAAGGGCGTGTTCATCAAGGAGATCGAGGAAGCGCTTCTGCGCGGCGACGTCGACGCCGCCGTGCACTCCATGAAGGACCTGCCCACGGAGCTTCCCCAGGGACTGGCCATCGCGGCGGTGCCGGAGCGCGAGGATCCCGCGGACGTGCTGCTGAGCCATGTCGCCGAGAGCCTCGACGCGCTCCCGGCCGGAGCCCGGGTCGGTACCGGCAGCCTGCGCCGGCGCGCGCAGTTGCTGTACCACCGCCCGGACCTCACCGTGGTGCCCATCCGGGGCAACGTCGATACACGCATCGCCAAGCTCGCCCGCGGCGAGGTGGATGCCCTGGTGCTGGCGCTGGCCGGGCTCAAGCGATTGGGACGCGCGCACGAGGCCACGCAGGCGCTGCCGCCGGAAACCTGCATGAGTGCCGTGGCCCAGGGGGCCCTGGGTCTGGAGACGCGCGCCGGCGAGGTGGAGAGCTTGCGCTTCCTGGACCACCCGGCCTCGGCCCTGGAGGTGGCGGCGGAGCGGGCCTTCCTGGCGCGCCTGGAGGGGGGCTGCCAAGTACCCGTGGGCGCCCGCGCCGTGGTGCGCGGCCACCGGCTCACGCTGGCGGGCATGGCGGCGGAGGGTTCCGGCAGGCAGGTCTTCAGAGGAGAGCTGTCGGGAGCGTCCGCGGACGCGGCATGGCTGGGGGCGCGACTGGCCGAGCGGCTGCTGGCGGAGGGGGCAGGCGCCGTGCTGCGGGAGGCGCGGCCATGAACGGTCCCGCAAGCCCCGGCGAATGGCGGCCCGGTACTCCAAAGGTGCGCCCATGAGCGACTCCACCACCTTCGGCACGCCGCCGGCCAGCGCCCGGCTGTCCGGGCAACGTATCCTCGTCACGCGCCCGCGCGAACAGGCGGGTGCTTTCGTGCGCGGCTTGGAGGCTCTCGGCGCACACGTCGTGGTCTTCCCCACGGTGGAGATTCTGCCGCTCGCGGACAAAGCCGCCCTCGATCGGGCCATCCGCGGTTTGCCCGAACAGGACTGGCTGGTCTTCACCAGCGCCAACGGGGTTCGGCACTTCCTCGCGCGCTGTGAAGCCTTGGCCTGCACGGACAGCCTGAGCCGGCTCTCCATCGCGGCCATCGGGCCGCAGACCGCCCGGTTGCTGGAGCAGCGAGGCCTTGCGGTGAGCCTCGTGCCCGGCGAGTACCGCGCCGAGGGTATCCTGTCGGCCCTTGGCCCCGAGCGGGTCCGGGGCCGCCGGTTCCTGCTCGCCCGTGTCGCGGGCGCGCGCGACGTGCTCCCGGAAACCCTGCGCCGCTGGGGCGCGGCGGTGGACGTGGTGGAAGCCTATCGCAACAAGCCCGTGCGCGACGGCGCCGAACGCCTGCTGGAGGTCCTCGACCGGGTGGACTGGGTCACCTTCACCAGCCCCAGCACGGTGAACGCCTTCATGGATCTGCTCGCCGGGGCGAACGCGGGGTTCCCCGCCGACGCGCGGGTCGCCTGCATCGGCCCCATCACCGCCGACGCCGCCCGCCGCCAAGGCATGGATGTAACCGCGGTGGCGCGGGAGTACACTGTTCCAGGGCTCATTCAGGCAGTGGTGGAAGCCACGGTTGAGGTGGTCCCGGAAAATTGGACAGGTTGCTGAGGGCCAAGCTCAAGGCGCCGGGAACGTTCTTCTGCGTCAGCGTGGCCTTGACGAATGCCTCGATGGCGTCCTGGATCTTGGTTTTCACCATGGCGCGGCGGGTCACCAACTCCTCCGCCGTGTACCGAGCCGTGATGCAAGCCGCCCGCCATGCATGGCTATTGCTCAATGAATTCAGGTGGTTACAAGTGCAGCGGTGGCTCTCATCGTCATTCCCGCGAAAGCGGGAATCCAGGGGCGGTGGCGAGGCGCTACAGCGGCGTTCCCCCGCCTCCCCCCTCCTGGATTCCCGCTTCCGCGGGAATGACGTTTCAGGGACTCTCTCCGCAGCCGTAGTCTTACGGGCCGAGGTCGCCTGGATTCCCGCTTTCGCGGGAATGACGTTTCAGGGGGGTTGGTGCCTTTCTCGGATGGGGTTTGCCACAGCCTGTTTCGCGGGAATGACGGAGGGGGAAACGGGTATGGCGGAATTGCTGCCCGCGATCAAGGGCAAACCGCGCCGAAGGCAGCCGGGAAAGAGGTGACCGGCGCCCGCCGCGTGTGCTATGTTCCATCCGATTCAAACCCCCTGTTCCACGGCCGGACACGCACTGCCAGGAGACACCCTGATGGCATTCCCCGTCACCCGACCAAGAAGGCTCCGGCGCACCGCCTTGTTGCGCGACATGGTGCGCGAGACCGCGCTCAGTCCGCGGGACTTCATCTATCCCCTGTTCGTGTGTCCGGGGCGCGACCAAGTGCAGCCGGTGACGTCCATGCCGGGTGTGTCCCAGCTCTCCGTGGACCGGGCGGCTCAGGAGGCGGAGAACGTCTGGCACCTGGGCATCCCGGGGGTGATCCTGTTCGGCATTCCCGAGACCAAGGACGCCGTGGGCTCGGAGGCCTACGCCAACCACGGCGTGGTGCAGCAGGCGGTGCGAGCCATCAAGGACAAGGTCCCGGGTCTGCTCGTGATCACCGACGTGTGTCTGTGCGAATACACCGACCACGGCCATTGCGGCGTCGTGGACGGCGGCGAGGTGGACAACGACGGGACCCTCGATCTGCTGGTCAAGGAGGCACTGTCCCACGCGGGCGCCGGCGCCGACGTGGTGGCCCCGTCGGACATGATGGATGGCCGTGTCGGCGCCATTCGCACCGCGCTCGACGGCGAGGGTTTCGAGAACGTCGTGATCATGGCCTACGCCGCGAAATACGCCTCGGGCTTATACGGCCCGTTCCGCGAGGCGGCCGAATCGACGCCCCGGTTCGGCGACCGACGCTCGTACCAGATGGATCCGGGAAACAGCGACGAGGCGCTCAGGGAGGTGGAAGCGGACATCGCGGAGGGCGCGGACATCGTCATGGTCAAGCCGGCGCTCTCGTATCTGGACGTGATCTCACGGGTCAAGAAACGTTTCGGCCACCCCACCGCCGCCTACAACGTGAGCGGCGAGTACGCGATGATCAAGGCCGCCGCCCGGAACGGCTGGATCGACGAGAGCACCGTCGTGCCCGAGGTCCTGCTGTCCATCAAGCGCGCCGGCGCCGACCTCATTCTTACCTACTTCGCCAAGGAGATGGCGGCGGGGCTGTGACCCCGATCCGGAGCCGGGCGCCGATTCCCCGGCGGCTTCACGGCCGGCCGTGACATGCCCGGGGAGTGGATGCGGCTGTCACCCGACCCGCCCCAGCAGGCGGCGCACCTCACCCACCCGGTTGCGCAGGATCTTTTCGCATTCCGGTTCACGTCCGGACGTGTGCACCTGCGCCTCGGAGAGCCGGAACAGCAGCACCCGGGCGCCGCGCGCCAGGCGGATGACGTAGGTGTTGGAGTCGGCGTCGTGGTACGATTCCGTGGCGCGCACGGAATCGTCCTCCGAGCGGATGATGGCGTTGGCCCATGCCTCGATGTCGGGCACGGCCGCCTCGCCCACGTGTTCGGCGATCATCGGCGTGCGGGCGCTAGCTCTTGGGTGCGCGGAAGGGGCGATGGCAGCTTCCGCAGGCGCTCTTGCCGTAACCCTTGACCAGCTCGGCCGTGTCCTCGCCCGCGCGCGCCTTGGTGGCGATGGCCTGGGCCAGGGTGACGGCGTTCTTGGCGGCGGCCGCGAACTCGTCCCACTTCTCCCAGATGTCCGTCTTCGCGCGCGACCCCTCCGCGCTGCCTTTGGGAAAGGTCTCTTCGTTGACCTTGGCGAAGGCTTCCGCGAGCTTGTCGGCGTTGGCCGCCACGCCCGCCGCGTCCGTGGCTTGGCGCATGGCCTTGTTGATCCCGCCGATGTCCTTCATCAGTTGCTGGCGCGCCTCGATGGCCTTGTCGAACGGTCCGGCCGAGAACGCGTTGGCGCCGGTCATGAGAAAGGCTCCCGCCGCGAGGGCGTACAACCACGGTTGTCTCCGCATGGTGTTCCTCCGTTATTGCTCGAACTCGTGTTTCTGAAGCTCCTTGATGAGAGCCGACAGGTTGGGATCGCTGTTGACCGCGTCGTTGACCTTGTTCTGGAATTCGCCGGCGGCGCGCTCCAGCGGGCCGGTGTCGATGCGGATGCCGAGCCACTGGGTCAGCCGCAGCACCAACGCCAGGGTCCCGCGCGGGTTCGGCGACGGCGCCAGGTAGTGGGGTAACGCCGCCCACAGGCTCAGGTGCGGCATGCCTTCCCGGCGGAACGTGTCGCCGAGGATGCCGACGATGCCGGTAGGCCCCTGGTAGCGCGACGGCGTGAAGTCCAGCTCCTTCATCAGCGTCGGGTCCGACGAGAATCCGTTGAGGGGCACCGGCTTGGTGTACAGCACCTCGTCGAGAAGCGCTCCTATGGTGATGACGCGCGCCACTCCCCAGCCGCGCGCGAGTTCCATCATGGTCTTGGCGAATGCCTTCCAGTGCAAGTGCGGCTCGGCGCCGGTGGCGAAGATGAAATCCCGCTCCAGCTCGTTTCCGGTTCTGTAGTAGTGGAAATCGTAGGAGGGCCACTCGATCTCGCGTTGGCCCTCCACCAGCCGCACCTGCGGGCGGTGGACCGAGAAGTCGTAGTAGTCCTCGGGGTCGATCTTGGCCAACTCCGCGGCCAGCAGTTGCTCGACGAGATAGCGCACCGCGGAAGTGGCCGACGACCCGGCATCGCTCCAGCCCGAGAACGACAGGATCAGGAACGGCTGGCGCAGATTGGGCCGGCGGATGTGTGAAACTGCTTCGGAATCCATGTGCCCGTATACCATATCTACGCGACGCAGCACCAGCCACGACCGCGATGCCGGTCGAGCGGTGCCGCTTCGCCTCCTGCGTTTCCGCGACGGGCCGGATCTGTTAGAAACTCGGTGGCCCCCGTGACCCGAGAGCACGCCGGCCGCTCCGCCATGTGTCCTTCAATCCCCGCATACGCCCCGGTCCTGTTCGGCCGTGACGCGACCCCGGCCGTAACGGCGGTGGAGCTGGAGGGCAACCGCCACGTGCGCGTCTACACCAGGGAGACCGCGTCCGCTTCCTCCACCGCCGTGCCGTTCGAGCCCTTCCTCTGGTTGGCCTCCGAGGACCGGCTCGTCAGGTGGAAGGGCGAATGCCGCATCGAGCCCCTCGCGGGCACCCACAGGTTCCGCCGGCTGGCATTCTTCCCGGACATGGACAGCCTGGAATCCGCCCGGGCCTGGCTCTTGCGCAAGAGCGGGAAGAGCCAGAACGCTCCCGGATTGCCGTTCCTCCACGTGCGCGACCCGGTGCAGCAATACCTCCTGGCGTCCGGCACGACGCACTTCAACGGCATGCGCTTCGACCGCCTCCTGCGCATGCAGGTGGACCTCGAGGTGTACCGCACCCCCGGCTTCGAGTTCCCCAATGCACTACGGGAAGGCGATCGCATCACGGCCATCGCCATGTCCGACAGCAGCGGCTGGGAGCGGCTGATATCCGGCAGGGACCATGACGAGGGGACGATGCTGGCGGAGATGGTCGGGGAAGTGCGCCGGCGCGATCCGGACGTGATCGAAGGGCACAACTTCTTCCGTTTCGACCTCCCCTACGTCGAGGAGCGGGCCCGACGGCACGGCGTGAACTTGGCGTTGGGGCGGGACGGCGGCACGCTGCGCCGGCGTTCCGCGCGTTTGCTGATCGGCGACCGCGTCATTCCGTATCGGCGCTACGAAGTCCACGGGCGGCACATCATCGACACTTGGTTCCTGGCGCAACGCTACAGCCGCGCCGACCGCACGCTCAAGCGCAACGGCCTGAAGGACGTGGCGCGCCACTTCGGCGTGGCCGCGCCGGACCGCACGTATATTGGCGGCGCCGAGGCGAGCTGGTATTTCGATCACGATCCGGACACGCTCTTCCGCTACGCCCTCGACGACGTGCGGGAGACCCGCGCCATCTCCGCGGCGCTCTCCCCCGGCTGCTACCTCCAGGCGCGGATCTTTCCGTGCCGCTACCAGGATACCGCGCTGGTGGACGAGAGTACCGCCATCGACTGGCTCATGCTCCGGGAATACCACGCGGCGCGGCATTCCGTTCCCGCTCCGACGGACCCGACGCCGGTGATCGGGAGGCTGGCGGAATCGAGGACCACAGGGGTACTACGGCGCGTGCTGCACTGCGATCTCCACCCGATTTATGCGGCGGTCATGCGCCGCGGCCGTTGCCGGCCCCGATCGGACGACCTGGAGGTCTTTCCGCACCTGCTCCAGGGGTTCCACGACCTGCAGGCCGGCGCGGCGCCGGGAGCCGGCGCCGCGCCGGCCCCGGACCCCACCCCCGTCGTGGCGCCCGCGCGCGCGGGGTTTGCCGTGCG